>CAZLJG010000377.1:0-3052 GCA_964559545.1 uncultured Solibacteraceae bacterium
CGATGAGTGCCTGCATGTCGGCGAGCGCCTGACAGGGATGTTCCTCGTCGGTCAGCGCGTTGATCACGCGCATGCGTGATGAGGACGCGGCGAAGCGTTCGAGACGCGCCTGTTCAAACGTGCGCACGACCACGATGGGCACCCACCGCTCGAGGTTGCGCGCGACGTCAGAGGCGGATTCGCGCCCACTGAAGGCGACATCGGAGGCCGGCTCGATCACGTCGCCGCCCAACTCGCGCACCGCGATTGTGAACGCCGAGTGTGTCCGGAGCGACGGCTTCTCGAACAACAACGCGACGTGTTGACCTTCGAGCACATGCGCGTGGGGGCGGCCCTTGACGCGCTCGGACTTGAAGACCGCAGCCAGTTCGAGCGCCTGTTCGAGCGCTTCGGGTCCGAGATCGAGGATGGAAAGGAAGTCCTTGGACTTCAGAGCGGGCAGTTCAACGATCATGGTTGGGTTACGTCCGGTATTCCGCGTTGATCTTCACGTATTCGGCGCTGAAGTCGCAGGTCCACATCGTGGCCTCGTGGCCACCGCCGGTGCCGAGATCGACCGTGATGACCATCTGCTTCTGCTGGAGCACTGTGGCGGCGGCTTCGGCGCGCTCGTCGTAGGGCACGCCGTTCACGAAGAGGTCCACGTCGCCGATGCGAACCGAGGCGTGTTCGAGTACGAAGTGCGCGCCGGAGCGACCCGAGGCCGCGATGAGGCGGCCCCAGTTGGGATCGGCGCCGTGGATCGCCGTCTTCACCAGCGGCGAATTGGCGATGGTGCGTGCGGCCAGCCGCGCATCTTCGAGCGAGACCGCGCCGGTGACACGGACGGTCACCAGTTTGGTCGCGCCTTCGCCGCCCCGCACGATCTCGCGCGCGAGATGACCGGCGACGGTGCGCAGCGGTTCCACCAGCGCCGGATCGGCCGGGTCGGTGATCTCGACACCAGATGCGCCTGAGGCCATCAGCAACACGCAGTCGTTGGTGGAGCACTCACCATCCACGGTGATGGCGTTGAATGTCTCGTCGCACACGCGGCGCAGCGCGACCTGCAGCACATCCGGGGCTACCTTGGCGTCGGTGGTGAGGAACCCGAGCATGGTGGCCATGCGCGGTTCGATCATCCCAGAGCCCTTGGTGATGCCGCCAACAGTGACGCGTCCCTTCGGGGTATCGATCACCGCCGCACACGATTTCGGGAACGGGTCGGTGGTCATGATCGCGCGCGTGGCATCGGCGCCGCCCTCAATCGACAGTGCCGCATGCGCGGCCGTGATGCCGGCACGTACCTTCGCGAGGCTCAGCGGCACACCAATGACGCCGGTGGAGGAGACAAAGATGTATTCGTCACCAACACCGAGCGCTGTGGCGGCTGCGCCGGCCATGCCCTTGGCCACGGCCATTCCGGCCTCGCCGGTGCAGGCGTTGGCGCAGCCGCTGTTGACGACGACGCCGGCGCACAGGCCCTTCGCGCGCGTCAGATGATCGCGCGAGACCACGATGGGCGCAGCGACCGCGAGGTTGGTCGTGAAGACCGCAGCCGCCGGCACCGGGCCGGACGTGGACGCGATCAGGCACAGGTCCAGGGGGTGTGTCGCCGGGTTCGGCTTCTTGATACCGCAGTACACACCGGCCGCGACGAATCCAGCCGGCGTGGTCACGCCGCCTTCAATGAGTGTGGCTTTCATGACGCGGGTTACGCAGCGCTCACAGCGACCGGCACGGCCGTTGCGCGTGCGGTGGCTGGACGATAGGTCTGATGGGCGGCGAGCGGCAGCACCATCGCGTACTGTTCGCAGTGCCGGAAGAGCGGGCAGCCGACACAGTCGGTCATGATCTTCTCCGGCACCCAGACGTGCGGCACGATGGAGAAACCCTGACGCACAAAGAACCGCGCATCGTGAGTGAACGCCGTCAATGTGTCGAAGCCGAGCGCCTTGGCGCGCGTGCGAAGTTCATTGACGAGCCGTTGCGCGAGGCCGACACGACGGAAATCCCGTGAGACCACAAGCGACCGCACTTCGGCGACGGCCTTCGACAAGGGCGCCAGCTCTGCGCACGCGGTGATCTGTCCGGCGACGTCACACACCACGAATCGCTCCGCATGGGCGCGCAGTTCGGAGATGTTCCGGGGCAGCAGGTGTCCTTCGTCCAGGTGCGACTGCACCAGCTGATGAATGGCTTCCGCGTCGGCCATCGTGGCCGCCCGTACAACAAGATCCGTCACTTCGAGTCCCTCCCTGCCGCCACAATGGCGTCTTCCAACAGCGGCAACGCCGCGTCCACATCGGCGTCGGTGATCGTGTACGGCGGCAACAGCCGCACCACCGTTGAACTTGTGCGATTGATGAGCAGGCCGCGTTCAAACGCGGCGGCCACCACCGGCGTGGCATCAAACGTCAGGTCAATGCCAATCATCAAACCCTTGCCGCGGACTTCGCGAATGGCCGGGACGCGCCCCATCATGGCGCAGAAGCCCTTGCCGAGTCGCGCCGCTGCACTGGCCATCGACGCCTGCAGGTCCGGCGATGCCAGCGCATCCAGAAACACCAGCGCCGCGCGGCACGCGAGCAAGTTGCCGCCGTAGGTGCTGCCGTGGTCACCGGGTGAAGCCGCCGATGCCACTTCGTTCGTGAACATCGCCACACCCACCGGTACGCCCGCGCCCAGTGCCTTACCCAGAGCCACGAGATCAGGCGTCAGGCCCAGCGTCTGGCTGTAGAGGAAGGCGCCCGTTCGACCGGAACCGCTCTGCACTTCGTCCGCAATCAGCAACGCGCCGCTCGACGCGCAGGCGGCTTCGATCGCGGCAGCCATCTCGCTGCTAATCGGCCGCACACCGCCCTCACCCTGGATTGGCTCGACGATAATCGCCGCAGTGGTGGAGTCGACCGCCGCCGCGAGGGCCGCCGGGTCGTTGTTGTCCACAAACACCACGTTGGGAATCAGCGGCGCAAACGGCGCGCGGTAGTGGTCGTCCCAGGTCACCGACAACGAACCCATCGTGCGGCCGTGAAACGCGTGGGAGAACGCGATGTACTTCGTGCGCGAGGTC
>CAZLJG010000378.1:0-3011 GCA_964559545.1 uncultured Solibacteraceae bacterium
GGTCTTCTACAACGCCAGCTCACTTTTTCTGGACGAGTCCGCCACGCAGAACCAGCGACTGGGCCGCGCAAGCCTGATCGCACACGAAACCGCGCACATGTGGTTTGGCGACCTGGTGACCATGCGCTGGTTTAATGACGTGTGGATGAAGGAGGTCTTCGCCAACTTCATGGCGGCGAAGATCGTGAATCCGTCATTCCCGGACGTGAACCACCCGCTGCGGTTCCTCTTCTCGCATTACCCGGCCGCTTATGAGGTGGACCGCACCGCGGGTGCGAACCCGATTCGGCAGCCCCTGGCGAACCTGAGCGAGGCCGGCTCGCTGTACGGCGCCATCATCTACCAGAAGGCGCCGATCGTCATGCGCCAGCTTGAGCTGCTCATGGGCGAAGAGGCGTTCCGCGACGGGCTGCGCGAGTACCTGACGACGTACGCGATGGGCAACGCGACCTGGCCGGATCTCATTTCTATTTTCGATCGTCGTACCCCGGCCGACCTGGTCGCGTGGAGCCGCGCGTGGGTCGAAGAACGCGGGCGTCCTCGTGTGCATGTGGATGTCACGACTCCGGTGCCCGGCACGACCAGCGTGCAGGTGCGGAGTGAGGACCCCTTGAGCCGTGGCCTCGTGTGGCCGCAGATGTTGTCGCTGATCATCGGTGCCGGCGATCGGGCCGCCAGTGTCGACGTATCGCTTGAACAATCGGGAACCGCCGCTGTGTCGCACACCTCGGCGATCATGTCCGACGGTGCGCGATGGGTGCTGCCCACGGGCGGTGGCCTTGGCTACGGCGACTTCGTGTTGCCGGCCGACATGCTGGTGCGACTGGCCGAGGACCTGGCCGTCATCGCAGACCCACTGACACGCGGAGCGGCGCTGGTCACCTTGTGGGAATCCATGCTCGAAGGACGCGTCCCACCATCAGTGCTGCGGGACGCACTCGCGAAGGCGGTGACCATCGAACGCGATGAGCTCAATCTGTCGCGGCAACTGGGATACCTGCAGTCGATCTTCTGGCGCTTCACGCCCGCCGCCGAACGGCCGTCGGTGGCGGCGACGCTCGAACCACTTCTGCGCGCGGGCCTCGCACAGGCGACGGACGTCTCGCGCAAGAGCGTTTGGTTCAGCGCGGCGAAGAACACGGCGCTCACACCCCCTGCCGTCGAGTGGCTCACGCAGGTGTGGCGCAAGGAGGTCGTGGTCGCGGGGCTGCCCTTCTCAGAAAACGACGAGGCGGATCTCGCGATGGAACTGGCCCTGCGAGGCATCGATGTCCTGGACGAACAGGAAGCGCGACTGAAGAACCCGGATCGAAAGGCGCGGTTTGTGTTCGTGCGACCGGCAGTGTCGGCTGACCTCGCGACTCGAGAAGCCGCGTTCGAGCGATTCAAGAACGTCGCCAATCGTCGTCGTGAGGCGTGGGTGCTCGAAGCCATGAACTACCTCCACCATCCGCTGCGCGCGGCCGAGATGCAGCACCTCGTGGTGCCGGCGTTGGAGCTGGTCCTCGAGATCCGCAACACCGGCGACATCTTCTTCCCGAAGCGCTGGGCTGACGCCACGCTTGGCGGGCATCAATCCGCGGACACCGCCAAGGCCGTCCGCGCATTCATTGACGGCCTCCCACGCGACTACCCGCAGCGGCTGCGCTGGGTGCTCGAGGCGTCGGCCGACCCGCTGTTCCGGGCGGCCCGTTGATGCAACCGGTTGACCTCGCACCCATCGCCGCGAAGGATCAGACCAGCTCTCCGCTGGATCTCTTCCTGATCTTTGTCGGCGCCAACATCGTCGCCACCACGCTCCAGGTGGGCGCGAGTCTGCCGTCCACATTCACGGCGTTCGCCGCGTTCGGCACTATCGCGGTCGGCGTGATCGGGGGCTCACTCCTGACGGGCCTTCTGGCTCCCACGGGATCCCGCCTGCGGGTGCCCTCAATCGTCGCGACGCGTGCTGCACTTGGTGTGAGCGGCGCACAGGGGCTCGCGCTGTTGCTGTTTGTGACGAACTTCGCGTGGATCGCGTTGAACAACGTGATTGCCGCGTCGATTACCGCACGCATGACCGGCGTCGGGACCACAACCATGTGGAGTGTGGGGCTGGGTCTCGCGGCCACCCTTATCGTGCTTGGTGGACCGCGAGTCGCGGCGATCGTGGATCGCGTCGCCGTGCCGGTGCTGCTGGCCGCAGGCGCGGTCTTCACGATTGCGGTGCTTCGTGCTCCAGCAGTGAACTGGCCCACGGGGCCGGTGCCGACGGGTGACATTGCACGCGGGCTCGACATCGTGATCGGCTATCAGGCGTCGTGGCTCCTGATGTTTGCGGACTATCCAAGGTTCGTGAAGTCGCCCCGAGCCGCCGGGTGGTCCGTCTTTCTCGGACTCGCGCTCACGTCGTTGTGGTTCATGCCGCTCGGCCTGGTCGCGTCGGTCGTCGCTGGTTCATCCGACCCTGGCGTGATGGTTTCCGCCCTCAGCCTCGGCGTGTGGGGCGCGCTTCTAGTGGCGGTGGCTGCGTTGACCACGAACTTCGTCAACATCTACATGTCGGCGCTGGCCCTCAAGAGTCTGCGCCCCAGCCTCAGTGGCCCCGTCGGCGTCTGGCTCATCGGCGGCATCGGCGCCGCGCTCGGACTCTTCTCGATGGGCTGGCTCGAACAGTTTGCGTCGTTCACGCTGGTCCTGGCGTCATGCCTGGTCCCCGTCGGCGGCCTCCTGCTCGCGCACTTCCTCGTGCTACGCGTGCCCACCCACGTGCCGGATCTTTACGCCACGCCCACCGGTGGCCACGCATGGTCCACGCCGGGTCTTATGGCCTGGGTCTCCGGAGTCATCGTGTTTCACGCCTGCGCCTCAATCGGCGGCACCCTGCCGAGTCTTGTCACGACCATGGCGGTGTATGCGGTGTTGATGCGGCGCCGCTAACGACCGCGCCAGACGGGCGCGCGCTTCTCAAGGAACGCGTTCACGCCCTCGACGGCGTCGTGGGTCTTCATCAACTCGTCGAGGTACAGGCG
>CAZLJG010000379.1:0-3011 GCA_964559545.1 uncultured Solibacteraceae bacterium
AAGAGAGTGGTGCGCCTGTTTCGGGCCAGGGGCGACCACGACTTCGATCCGTCAACGCTGCATGGTGTGAAGGCGCCGCTGCAAGCCCGCGTCCGCGGCCGCTTTCCGAATGCGGATCTGACCATTTAACACCTTGGCATGTTGCATCACGACGATCGGCAGAACCGTCGTCGCGGCCGGCAGCGTCAGCGCGCCGTAGAGCATGACGACGGCTACGATCGCTGCCAGCGTGATCAGCAAGGTGCGCTTCACGTGGCTTGCCCCATGTTACTCCCGCGGATGGAAGTTGTCGTACACCTGCCGGAGACGTGCTTCCAGGACGTGGGTGTAAATCTGCGTCGTGGAGAGATCGGCGTGACCGAGCATCGCCTGGATGGCGCGCAGGTCCGCTCCGCGCTCGAGCAAATGGGTCGCAAATGAGTGCCGCAGGACGTGCGGGCTCAGGTGGGCGCGGATGCCGGCCTTCGCACCGTAGTTCTTGAGAATCTGCCAGAAGCCGCCACGCGACAACCGCCGCGCCCCCCGTGCGCTTACAAAGAGCCACGGGCCATCCTTTTTGGCCGTCAGGGCCGGGCGTGACTCCCGGAGGTACCGCTGGACCCAGCCCACCGCGACGTCCCCGAGCGGCACGAGCCGTTGTTTCCCGCCCTTGCCCAGGCACTGGAGATATCCCTGGGTCGCGTGCACGTCGGTGAGCCGCAGTCCCACGAGCTCAGAGACCCGGAGCCCGGTGGCGTACAACACCTCGATCAGCGCGCGGTCACGCAGACCGCCGGGCACGTTCACATCGGGCGCGGCAAGGAGCGCGTCCACATCGGATGTGGAGAGAAACCGCGGCAACGAGGCGAACAACCGCGGCGCATGCAGGTCCTCCGTCGGGTTCTCGGCAATGTCATTCCGAAGCCGCAGATACTTGAAGAGTCCGCGAACGGTTGCCACCAGCCGGGCGGTCGAGGTGGGCGACAAACCGGATGTCATGGCGTCGCGCACAAAGGCCTCAAGTGCCGGACGGTCGAGTGTGCGCAGGTCGAGATTCTGGCGTACCGTGTACGTCTGGAGACGCGCGAGGTCGCGCCGGTACGCCGCCAGCGTGTTGCGGGCGACGCGCCGCTCAACGTCGAGATGCCGCAGGTACGCGGCGACAGGATCCATCGGTTTGCCTTCCCTGCTCCAGGGGTTTACTCTACGTCCAATTTCGTCATGCCTTATCACTCGAAGTGGCAATACCTGCCGACTGAAGCTATCAACACGGCGTCGCTCGCGATCGACACGATGCCGATCCTCGAGATCGTCGACCTCATGTTGGCGGAGGACAAGAAGGTTGTCGCTGCCGTACAGAAGGAACGTGAACGCATCGCACACGGCGTGGAAATCATTTCCAGCGCCCTCAAAAAGGGCGGCCGGCTGATTCTGGTGGGCGCTGGCACGTCAGGCCGACTCGGTGTGCTGGAGGCGGCGGAGATGCCCCCCACGTTCAGCACCAAGCCGGAACTGGTCCAGGGCCTGATGGCCGGAGGTCAGGAAGCCGTGTTTCGCGCGCGCGAAGGTGTTGAGGACAACTACGAAGAAGGTGGCCGCAGTCTCGCCCGCCTCCGCGTCGGCAAGAAGGACGTGGTTGTCGGTGTATCGGCCTCCGGGATTACGCAGTTTGTGCGAGGCGCGCTGACGGTCGCGCGCAAGAAGGGCGCACGGATCATTTTCGTGACGTGTTGGCCGGGCACGGAACTGCAGAACTACGTGGACCTGATCATTGCCCCCTCCGTCGGTCCTGAAGTCATTGCCGGATCCACACGACTGAAGGCCGGCACCGCCACCAAGCTGGTGTTGAACATGCTGACGACCGTGTCGATGGTCCGCATCGGCAAGACGTACGGCAACCTGATGGTGGACGTGAAGACCGGCTCTGAAAAGCTCAAGGACCGGGCGCAACGAATCCTGTCGATGATCACGGGTGTGGATCCGGAAGAGGCCAAGGCGTTGCTCATCAAGGCCAAGTGGAACGTGAAGGTGGCCATTGTGATGAAAAAGGCCGGCTTGACGCCGACGCAGGCGACGACGCGGCTGCGCAAGTCCAACGACTCCATCCGGGAAGCCCTGGGCGAGGATATCGACAGCCAGCTGCGGTCGCTGTTACAGCGCTGACGCCGCGTCGCGGTCGAGACACACCGAGACGTTGGGATGCGCCTGGAGTAGTGAGGCGGGTACACGAGTCGTGATCGGCCCGTGCAGCGCCCGGGCCACGATGCGCGCTTTGGTGTGGCCCGTGGCCAGCAGGATGATCTCCCGCGCACCAAGAATTGTTCCGATCCCCATCGACAACGCGTGTGTCGGCACACGACGCCAGTCTCCGTCGAACAACCCGGCATTGGCGCGACGCGTCGCCGTGCGCAACATCACGCGATGCGAGCGCGCGGCGAGTGTCGGACCGGGTTCGTTGAATCCCAGATGGCCGTTCCGGCCAATACCCAGGATCACGAGGTCCAGTCCGCCGGCGCGCTCGATGCGGGCGTCGTACGCCCTCACTTCGGCATGCCAGTCCTTCGCGCGTCCATCCAGCACATGCGCCCGCCGCGGAGCGAGGTTCACGTGGGCAAACAGGTGCGCGTCCATGAAGGTGCGATAACTGCCCGCATCACCGCGTCCGAGGCCGAGAAATTCGTCAAGGTTGAACGTGGTGGCGTGCGAAAAATCCGCACGGCCCTGCGCATGCGCGCGGACCAGTGCGCGATACAGCGGCACAGGCGTCAGGCCGGTTGGCAAACCGAGCACAAGCGCGGGATTGGCCCGAAGGCATTCGAGGACGCGGGTGGCGGCGGCGCGGGCGGCCCGATCGGCTGTCGCAAACGTCGAGATGTGCATGACTACTGTTCGAAATACGCGGGGATGACCAGCGTCCCGTCCGCCGCGGCGATCGCCAGACTGACAGCGCCCGCGGCGGGCTCCTGCGTCAGCGGACGAACGACGGTACCCGGACGTTGTGAGACGAGTGCCTCGGTGACGGCCTCGCGCAG
>CAZLJG010000380.1:0-3007 GCA_964559545.1 uncultured Solibacteraceae bacterium
GCGCCGGCACCAGATCCGCTCGCGCCTGGGCCAGGAGCAGTTCGGCGCCGGAGATCGCAGCGGCTGCGTTGCCGGCGACTTCCGGATTGCGCGCCACGGTCAGCCGCTCCCCGAGCGACAGCCCGAGGCGGGCCATCTGCACCGCGCTGCGCAACACCGCGTGCACATCCGCCACCTCGCGCACGGGCTGCATGGTCGTCAGCGCGGCCTCAATGCCGGCAAATCTGCGAGCCGCGCGATCGAGCGCCGGCCGCCGTGGAATGGCGCCCTCACGCAAGTTATCGAGCACGGGACGTTGACTGACCCACCCATCAAACAGCGGCCGCAATGCCAACTCGTACGCGAGCAGCTGCGATTTGACCTGCTGCCACCGCACAAACGCCTGCTGCTGGGTCGTCGCCAACGCCAGTTCGGACTCGAGGCGGCGCGTGAACGCCGCCATCTCTCGCGGCCGGCGCGCGCCAAGCCTCTGATCCCTGGCGGCGACATCACGAATGAGGCGCTCAATCGCCGCCGGACGGCCCAGTCGCACGGCGGTGTCAGCCCGCGTCACCGCGTCGTTGATCAACGCGCGATACTCGCGTTCGCTGGTTTCTTCCGCGCGCCAGGCGGCCTCCACGCGAGCCTTGAGCGCGGCAGGCACCACACTCGCCGACGCCACCCGCTGCGCCGACCGCAGAATGGCCAGTCGTTCGGCCGCCGCCTGTGTCACGGCCGCCGACGCCAGTGCGGCTTCGAGCGAGTCGGTCACATCCGGCGCCGGCAGGATCGGCAGCGGTTCCACCGGCGCGAGATTCGCGACGAGATCGAGCGAGAACTTCGTGTCGCCGACGGCGATGCGCAACTCGGCGATCACTTCATCGAGCAGCGACACCAGTTGGCGCGTTTCCTCGGACTTGTACCCGAAGTGCTCGGCCGACCATCCCGCCAACCGCGCGCGCGCCACCTGGGCAATGCCAAGACGACGGTCGCGGTCGGTGCTGGCTTCCAATTCCGCCAGCACACGCGCCAGTTCGGTCGTCAGTTCGGCGTATTCCTTTTCCCCGCGCGTGGCCCCATAGTGCGCGGCCCGCAACGCCTGGGCATACGCCGCCGTACGGTCCTCATTCACAAGCGCTCGTGGCACCGTCAGCAGGTCAAACGACTCCGCCACCTCGCCGCCGCCGAGTTTCACGACACACACCAACTCGTCGGGCAGGGCAGCACACTCGCCGTGGGTCGGCAAGACGCGACCATCCAACAGAAAGATACGCGACTGCGGAGATGGGGCGGAATTGTGCATCGAGGTGCCCACGAGCACCTGCCAGACCACGATTCCCGCCGCGACGCCGATCATCCCCGTCACTCTATCCGCCCACCCGCCGATCTGCATGTGGAAAACCTGTGGATGACGTGTGCATTTCTTGTGGACGCGCTGTGCGTGTGAATAAAGTCGGCGGGAGTGCCAGAGGAGGAACAGGCGACCTGCCACTTTCGTGTGCAGCTTCGTACGCCGCTTCGCTTGCGCGACTTGTGAAGGCCTACGACAATCGTCGTCCGGCCGTGACACCAGTAACCACCTCCCCCACCCTCGTGCGTTTTGAAGACACCATCAATGGCCGCCCCATCCTGATCGAGGTGTCGTCGGTGGGACTTGACCGGTGGCGGGCACAAGTCGCTCGTGTACCGGGTGGCCGGACCGCGCTGATGCCGTTTTATGGCACCACGCCGGTGGAGGCCGCGGAGCATCTGAGTGGGTGGCTGACGAGGGCGTCGCGGCGGCTATAGTAGGCGCATGCTGAAGTCGCTTCGCGGCGCTGCCGCTCTGATGGGTCTTGTGGTGATGAGCTGGCCGGGAACGACCGCGGCCCAGACGCCGACGCCTCCCCCGCAACAGCCGGCAACCACGGCACCCGCGACTCCCCTTCCAAAGGTGGTCCTGTTTGCCACCGGCGGCACCATTTCCAACCGGGTGGGCGGCCGGATGACGGTCGACGAGCTCATCGCCTCGCTGACGAACCTCACCAGATACGTCCGGCCGGAAGGCATCCAGTTCGCCAATACGGCCTCCAGTTCGATGACGCTGGATCAGTGGCTCGATCTATCGCGGCAGATCAACGCCCGGTTCAAGGCCGACCAGGACCTCGCCGGCGTGGTCGTCACCAGCGGGACGGACACGTTGGAGGAACTCGCGTATTTCCTCCACCTGACCGTGCGGGATGAACGGCCGGTCGTGGTGGTGGGCTCAATGCGCAACCCGAGCACGCTCGGCTACGAAGGCGCAGCCAATCTTGAGGACGGCTTCCGCGTGGCCGGTGATCCCATGTCGCGCGGCATGGGCACGGTGGTCGTGCTCAACGACGAGATCAATTCCGCGCGCGAAGTCACCAAGACCGATGCCCTGAGCCTGGACACCTTTCAGTCAGGCCGATACGGCGTGTTGGGCGTGATCGACTCTGCGGGCGTGGCGTACTACCGGCGCACTGTGCGACGCCACTCCGCGAAGAGCGAATTCGATGTGGACGCGATCAAGACCCTCCCACGCGTGGACGTGGTCTACACCTATCAGGGCGCGACGGGCGACGTGATCCAGGCGGTCGTGGACGCCGGCGCCAAGGGCGTCGTCATGGCCACGGCCGGCGCCGGTGCCACCAGCGGCACGCAGGGACAAGGCAGCGCCTACGCCATCGGCAAACAGGTGTTCGTCGTCACCACCACGCGAGCCGGCCAGGGCCGGATCGCGGCAGGGGGCGGAGGCGGACGCGGCGGCACCACACCCACCTACCGCATCGCAGGCGACGACCTGACGCCCATCAAAGCCCGCATCCTCCTGATGCTCGCCATCGCGACGACCACCGACGGCTCGCAGATCCAGCGGATGTTCCGCGAGTACTAACGGGCGGAGGCCATTTCGTGATGGCCATTGCCCCATTGCCTCATTGCCCAATTGCCTCATTGACGTATAATCGTCCTTCTGTGTGTGGGCCTGTGGCGCAGCTGGGAGCGCGCCTGGATGGCATTCAGGAGG
>CAZLJG010000381.1:0-280 GCA_964559545.1 uncultured Solibacteraceae bacterium
TCCTGAACTCGGCGCCCGTGCTGAACTTCTCGAGCAACAACCTCAGCCTGCTCGGGTCCACCACGAACCCGATCATCCCGGCTGAGCGCATCAGCTCGATCCTGCCGCCGCGGATCTTCCGCATCGGCACGACGATCTCGTTCTAACGAACGCGATCGCCGCTACACACACGAACGGCCCGGGAGCTCACGCTCCCGGGCCGTTTTTCTTTTGTTCATGGTTCATCGGTTCCTGGTTCAGCGGTGCCGTTCCTGGTTCTAGGGTGCGTGGTTTGGGGGTT
>CAZLJG010000381.1:290-2999 GCA_964559545.1 uncultured Solibacteraceae bacterium
GACGTGCGTCAGAAGCCCCCGCCGCGGATGGGTTCCATCGGCGGGAGCGCAACCGCGCGGTAGCCCTGGCGGGACCGCACGCGAAGGCCTGAGGGCACGGGCTTCACTTCGATCTTGCGGAACGTGCCGTCCATCTTCGGGTTGTCCGGCTGGTACCCAATCACGTAGTACGTGCTGGTATCGCGGACGACCAGGTTAAACGCGCGCGAAATGTCGTCGATGTTGCGGAATCGCAGGCCACCAGTCGCGGACGACAACAGGAGCGGACCGTCTTCGCCCGTATCCCACGCGGTTGAGCGGCCCGCTTCAGGGCGCAGCACATCCGGCGTGGCACTCGGCGAACCGACCAGGCCGCGTGAGTCGATGTTGTAGATGACCGTGCCGGCTCGGGCGGCCTCGGCGGCAATCATCACGAGGTCCTGGCGCGATTCTTCGACGAAGAACCCCTCCGAGAGGAACACCACCGTCTTGCGACCGGGAATCCGGCTCAGGCGATTGACGACGTACCGCAGGTTCTGCAGGGTGTTGAACGTAAGAATGCGCGCCTGCCGCACGTAGAGCTTGGCCTTCTGCTGAATCAGGTTCTCGACCTGATTTGCGCCGCCGTTGAGCAGGCAGTTGGCGGGGTCTTCCTTGCAGACCGCGGCGGTAATTCGAGTCACGACTTCAAGGCTGCCGTCAGCGATTCGGAGCGCATCGATCTCACCGGGAATTCTCGGGAACTCGCGGAACGTCGACAGGAGCGCCTGCCGGTTTTCAAAGCCGTGTTTCACGGCTTGAATCGCGCCCGTCAGCTCAGCCTTGCTGGTGGTCAGCCGGCTGTTGTGCATCTGGCTGTTGTGGAACACGCCGCCAAAATCTCCTGGCCCGATGTTGTCGCGAATGAACTTCTCGGCACCCACCTTGGCGCGAATGAGGCCTTCATGGTCCATGTGCGCTTCATCGAAGAGCACAACAAAAATGCGTCGGGCGCGATCCTCGGGCGCGACATTCGCATCACCGGTCACCGGGAACGGCTGACCACCGCGCTCGTGCGTCACCATGTAGAACTGATCGATCTTCTGGGGGCGTCCGTCCTCGAAGAGCTGGAGATCCTCGGCCTTGAGCCCCGGCACGAACTCGCCCTTCCGGTCGTGGACAATCAGGTCCACCTCGACCAAGGCGGTCGTGCTGCGGAACATCGGTTGTTGGGGAGGCTGTTGCTGGGTGGGTGCGGATTGCTGTGTGGCCACCCGGGATGGCAGGCAGAGCAGCAGGCCGACGCCAAGGCAGAACCCGAGTCGTGACAGGCGCATATCGGTAGTCTCCTGAGGGGACCGAGGCCGTTATCTTACTCCCGGCCCGTGGGGAGGACTGGTAGGATCGGCGTGGTTTCACCATGATGATTCTCAGATCCGCCTGGCGCGGCGCCTGCCTGATTGCGTTGGCGACGGGTGTGGCCGTTGCCGCACAGTCTCAGGCCCCCACCTTCCGATCCGGTGTCGCGCTGGTCACGGTCGACGTGGCGGTGTTCGACAAGGATGGCCGTCCTGTGCCGAACCTGGGCGCAGAGGCTTTTGAAGTGAAACTCAACGGGCGTGTCCAGCCCGTGCGCGTCGTCAGCTACCTTGAGGCCAGGGGTGAACTGACGCCCGCGGCGGGCGCCCCGGCCGCACCACCACCCGCGCTTTGGGACGGACGCCCGGGGCGCCAGACCGCCACCAACGCCGGCATCGTCGGTCCGACCGCAGCCGCCGGAGAGGATCGGGTGTTTGTGATCCTGGTGGACGATCTGTCCATCCCGCCCACGCGGGGCCAGCGACTGCTTGCCGCCGCGCAGACGTTCGTCTCGAGGCTGCCCGCGTCCGATCCCGTGGGACTGGTGCGCTCGTCGAATGCCATGGACGCTCTCAATCCCACGCTGAACCGCGCGGCGATTATCGAGGCCATCAAGAAGACCTCCGGATCGCTGGGAGAACTCACCGCGCTTCAGCCGCAGGGCGCCGCTGCAGCCACCGAGGCCGGGCCTGATGGTTTTGTGGGCGTGAGCCAGGCGCTGGACATCGACTACGGGGTGATGGAGGCGCTGAAGCTGGCGATTGCCCGCGCGTGCTTCAGTGGAAGTCGGACCGAGGTTGACTCGCAGGTCCTCGACGTCTTGATAGCCCAGAACAGCTGTGCGTCATCCGTTCGGCAGCAGGCCCGGCAAACGGCGGCGATGGCCAAGCGCCTGACCACGCTCCAGATTGACGGCATCGAGGCCGCACTCCGTGCGATGGGGCAGGCCGATGGCATTCGCCATCTGGTGATCGTGTCTGATGGGCTCGCGGTCGGGCGCGACTCCCAGCAGCTCAATCGACTGGCCGCAGCGGCTGCCTCGGCCGGCGTCCAGGTCAGCGTCCTGATGGAAGAACACGACGCAAGTGTGGGTGACGAAGGCCGAAGGGCCGGCGAGGCCGACAGCAAACCCCAGGTCGATACCGGCGCCGCACAGCGCCGCATTGAAGATCAGCGGATGTACATGGATGGACTGCAGACGGCCACCACACTCGTCGGCGGTCAGTTCTACCGCATCGTCGGCGACCCTGTGCCGTTTTTCGAGCGGGTGCGCACCGCGAGCGCGGCGATTTACCGCCTTGGGGTGGAACCACCGGCTGGACTGCAACCGGGCCGCACCATGAACGTTGAGGCCGTGGTCAAACATCCCGGTGTCTCGATCTTCGTCAACCG
>CAZLJG010000382.1:0-2994 GCA_964559545.1 uncultured Solibacteraceae bacterium
GGCGCCACGCTGGGCGGGCATGTGACCGTGGACGATTGGGTCACGATCTCCGCGTTCTCCGGTGTGCACCAGTTCTGCCGCCTTGGGAAGTACGCCTTCATCGGCGGCTATACCGTGGTCACCCGGAACGCGCTGCCGTACGCCAAGACGGTCGGCAACCGCGCACGCATCTACGGGCTCAACAGCATCGGTCTTGAACGTCGTGGGTTCTCACGCGAGTTGATCGGCAAGTTGCGCAAGGCCTACCGCCATCTGATCCACCACAACACGAGCCACGCGATTGCCCTCATCGAGGCTGATCCCACGCTGGCGGTGCCGGAAGTGGCGTATCTCGTCGAGTTCATCCACAGCGCCGGTACCCGGGGCGTCATCCTGCGACGACCGTCCCGCCGTCCGGGTGATGAGGCGGACGGGGAGTAAGATCCCCCGATGCCGCTCGGTCTGATCGCCGGCAACGGCACCTTCCCGTTCCTGATTCTGCGCGCGGCCCGTCAACTGGGCCACGACGTGGCCGTGGTCGCCATCGAAGGCGAGGCGTTTCCGGAACTCGAAACCCTCGCTCGGGAGCTGGGCCATCCGTCCTTCACCTGGAATCCCCTCGGTCAGCTGGGCAAGTGCATCAAGATTCTCAAGGGCGCTGGCGTCTCGCGCGCCATCATGGCCGGTCAGGTCAAACACGTGAAGGTGTTCGGGGGCGTGATTCCCGACCTGACGTTGTTGTCCGTGCTCACCAAACTCAAGGCCAAAAACACTGACGCGTTGATCGCGGCCGTTGCCGGTGTGTTGCAGGATCACGGCATCACGTTGATGGATTCCACCGAGTTACTGGCGGACCTGCTCGCAAAGCCCGGCGTGTTGACCACTGCGAGTCCCACGCCGGAGATGCTGGCTGACTTCGCGTTCGGCTATCAGGTGGCCGATGTGGTGGCCGGCCTCGACATCGGTCAGACCATCGTCGTCAAAGACAAGGCCGTCGTGGCCGTCGAAGCGATGGAGGGCACCGACGTCACGATTGAGCGGGCAGGCGCCCTTGCGGGCCGCGGCACCCGCGTCGTGAAGGTCGCAAAGCCGTCGCAGGACATGCGTTTTGATGTACCCGTCGTGGGCGTGGCGACCATTCAGCAGATGGTGGCCGCAGGCGCGGACGCCCTGTCGGTGGATGCGGGCAAGACGTTGATGATTGATGGACCGGCGGTAATCGACGCGGCCAATGCGGCAGGCCTTGTCGTGGTGGGGAGAGTGCGATGAGTGACGTGCGTGTCGGTGTCGTGGGTGTCGGGCATCTGGGCCGGCATCACGCGCGTCTGCTGGCCGGCGCGGCCGGTGCCCGCCTGGTCGCCGTGTCTGACCTCTCAGAGGAGCGCGCGCAGGCCGCCGCCTCGACCACGGGCGCGACGGCGTTCACCGACTATCGTGCGCTGATTGGACAGGTCGATGCGGTGAGTATTGCCGTGCCGACCGTGGATCACGTCACCGTCGCCCGCACATTTCTCGAAGCCGGCATTCATGTGCTCGTTGAAAAGCCGATGACGGCCACCCTGGCGGAAGCGGAGGCGCTGATCGCGCTGGCGGAACGAGTGGGGCGAGTGCTGGCGGTCGGCCACACCGAGCGTTTTAATCCCGCCGTGGCTGCGGCGATCCCGCTGGTCACCCAGCCTCGCTTTATTGAAGTGCATCGGCTGAGCGGATTCCCGGAGCGCAGTCTCGATATCGACGTGGTCTTTGATGTGATGATTCACGACCTTGACATCATCCTGGCGATCGACCCGTCGGAAGTGGTGAGCGTCGAAGCCGTCGGCGTGCCGGTGTTGTCGCCGAAGGTGGATATCGCGAACGCGCGTCTGAAGCTGGCATCCGGCTGCACGGTGAATCTCACCGCGAGCCGCATCAGCCGCGACAAGGTGCGCAAGGTCCGGTTCTTCCAGCCGCACATGTACGTCTCCGTGGACTACGGCGACCAGGAACTCGACGTGTGGCGCATCGTGCCGCAACCGGAAGGGCGTCCGAAGATCGAAGGCGGCCCCGTGCCGGTGGAGAAGGGCGAACCGCTGGGCCGCGAGCTGCAGGATTTTGTGGATGCCGTGCGCACCGGCCGCGCCCCGCGCGTCACCGGCCGCGACGGGTATCGCGCGCTTCAGCTCGCCACGCGTGTAGCAGAAGCGATTGAAGAAAATGAGAATGGAGCGCGGGGGCTTCAGCCCCCGCGATGACCCAGGGGCTAGAGCCCCTAGGCTCCGAGGAGAAGATGATGACCGATCTTGAACCCAAAGCCGCCGCTCGTGAAGCCCTGACACACACCGAGGCACTGCGCGTGCTCGGCTGTGCCGACCTTGTCAGTGTCGGCGTCCTCGCTGAGACGGCGAGGAAGGCCCACCACGGGGAGCGCGTGACCTATGGTCAGGTGCTGACCGTGACCGAAGGCGTTCCGACCGCCCTTGAGGCCGCGCGTGAAGTGCGGCTGACGGGACGGCCGGCGTCGTTTGAGGCGGCCGCCGCCTGGACCCGCGCGGTCGTGGCGGTGGCAGGCGACGTGCCAGTCACGGGTTTTTCGGTGGCCGATCTGCTCGACCTCGCCGGTGGCGATCACCTCGCCCTCGCTGAAGGCGCCGCAATGCTGAAGGCCGCAGGTCTCACCGCCGTGGCGTCGCTGCCGATCGACCGTGTTGACGACCCCGCCGAGCTGGTCCGCGCGATCGAACACGGCGGCCTGCACGTCTGGCGCATCGTTATCGAACAGGCACCGGCGCTGGAGACGCGGCTGGCCCTGATCGAACGTGTCGCGGCGTTGCAGCAGGAAGTGGGCACGGTGAAGACATTTGCGCCGCTGCCCATCATCGATCAGGTGGACACACCGTCCACTGGGTACGACGACGTGCGAACGATTGCGGTGGCGCGTCTGGTCTGTGTGAACGTGCCGTCGATTCAGGTGGACTGGGCGTTGTACGGTCCGAAGCTGGCGCAGGTCGCGATCGCATACGGGGCCGATGATCTCGA
>CAZLJG010000383.1:0-2994 GCA_964559545.1 uncultured Solibacteraceae bacterium
CCGGAATTCCGGGTCGCAGCGACGGCCAGTACAGCGACCAGAAGGCGTTGGTCAGCAGGAGCAGGTATGTGAGGCCAACGGTGATCGCCCAGAGCGGACGACGGACCAGCAGCACCAGGAAGGCGCCGAAGGCCGCTACCTGGAAGAAAGTATCGAGCCCGGCCCGCAGTGAGGGCCAGTCAAGC
This sequence comes from uncultured Solibacteraceae bacterium, assembly GCA_964559545.1. Lineage (GTDB taxonomy): Bacteria > Acidobacteriota > Vicinamibacteria > Vicinamibacterales > SCN-69-37 > SYFT01. Next base: position 186 of record CAZLJG010000383.1, read on the forward strand.
AGCAGGTGCGCGCGGGCGCCCACGCTGGCCAGGAAAAACACCAGGCCGGCAAGGACAACCGCGGCGTTGGCCATGGTCTAGAAGATCGACGCCACAGAATCAGCGGCGATTGACAGCAGGCCACCCGGCAACACGCCGAGGTAGATCACCCCAAGCAACGCCAGCAGCAACCCGGCCGTCGTCACACCCGACACCACCGGCCGATGTTCGGGCGCGGTCTCGTCGCTCATGTACATCATGACCACGACGCGGAGGTAGAAGAAGACCGAGACGACCGAAGTCAACACACCGAGGATCGCGAGGGTGTACATCCCCTCCTGAATCGCGGCGTTGAAGATGTACCACTTGCCGATGAAACCCACCATCGGCGGGAAGCCACCGAGCGAGAGCAGGAACACGGTCAGGAGCGCTGACAGGCCCGGACGTTCCTTCCACATCCCCGCAAAGTCCCGCACATCGTCATGCGGGCGATCCGCCGACGAGAGGGCCGCGAGGACGCCGAACGCGCCGAGGTTGGTCACGCTGTAGGCGACCAGGTAAAACAGGATCGCCGCCTTGCCTGCGGAGCTCGCCGCCACGAGACCGACGAGCAGGTAGCCGGCGTGCGCGATGCTCGAATACGCGAGCATGCGCTTGACGCTGGTCTGGGCGACACCAACAACGGTGCCCAGAATCATGGTGAGCGCCGCAATGACCGAGAGAATCGGAATCCACTCGATGCGCAGGGGCTCGAAGGCCGAGAGGAACACGCGCACGAAGGCGGCCATCGCCGCGACCTTCACGCCGGTGGACATGAACCCGGTGACAAGCGTCGGCGCACCCTGATACGCGTCCGGCACCCACATGTGGAACGGCACCGCGCCGACCTTGAAGGCAAACCCGACGATGAGCAGGATCATCGACAGAATCAGCAGGATGCTGGGATCGAGCGACGAGGAGGCGATGCGCATGCCGATTTCGTCGAGCTTCGTGGTGCCCGACACGGCGTAGGCCATCGCAATGCCATAGAGGAAAAACGCGCTGGAAAACGCGCCGAGCACGAAATACTTGAAGCCGGCTTCCACGCCCTCGGCGCTGGAGCGTTTGATGGCCGTCAGCACATAGACGCCGAGCGACATCACTTCCAGCGCGATGAAGATGACCAGCAGGTCCGTGGTGGACGCCATCATCATCATGCCCGCGATGGCGAAGAGCATCAGCGTGTAGTACTCACCCGACGGCAGGTGATCCCGCTCGGCGTTACCGATGGAGAGCAGGATTGTCAGGATGCCGATCGCACACAACATCACGTTGAAGAACACGGTGAAGTTGTCGATCGAGATGACCCCGAACCCCAGCATGCTGTGGTTCCAGTGGCTGAACACCGACGTCACGATTGCGCCCGTCAGGCCAATCAAGCCGAAGATCCCGAACCAGACACCGGCCGTGCGGTCGTCCTGCTTCCGGAAGGCTTCCGCGAGCATCGTGGCACACGCCGCGAGGCTCACCATCAGGATGGGGGCGATGGACGAAAAGTCGGTCATGTTCATCGCACACCCCCCTGGAGGGCTGGGGCTTCAGCCCCAGCCTGTCCCAAGGGCTGAAGCCCTTGGGCTCCATCAGCATTGACCGGCGTCACCCCGCGGACGTATTCGACTGCGCGTTTGACGGCGGGTTCCATTGGCTTCAGGAAGATGTTGGGGAAGACACCCATGATGATGCACATGGCCACAATCGGCGCGATGACGATCCACTCGCGCACGCTGAGGTCGCGCAGGCCCTTGTTTTTCGGATTGGTCAGCGGCCCGTAGTTGACGCGCTGGAACATCCAGAGCATGTAGACGGCCGAGAGAATGACGCCCGTCGCGGCAATCGCCGTGAGCCACGCGGCTTCGCGGAAGGAGCCGACGAAGATCATGAACTCGCCGACGAACCCGTTCATGCCAGGCAACGCGATGGACGCGAGCGTGATGAGCAGGAACATCGCCACCAGCTTCGGCATCACGGCTTTCAAGCCGCCGTATTCCGAAATCAGCTTGGTGTGCCGGCGGTCGGACAACATGCCGACGATGAGGAAGAGGCCGCCGGTGGAGACGCCGTGCGCGAGCATCTGGTAGACCGCGCCCTGCACACCGATGACGTTCATCGCGCAGATGCCCAACACCACGAAGCCGAGGTGGCTCACCGAGGAGTAGGCCACGAGCTTCTTCATGTCGGGCTGCACCATCGCCACCAGTGCGCCGTAGACGATGCCGATGACCGCGAGAATCGCGAGGTAGGGCGCGAACTGCATCGCCGCGTCCGGGAACAGCGGGAACGCAAACCGCAGCAACCCGTAGGTGCCCATCTTCAGGAGTACGCCGGCGAGGATGACCGAGCCGGCGGTGGGCGCCTGCACGTGGGCATCAGGCAACCACGTGTGGAACGGGAACACCGGCACCTTGATGGCGAACGCCAGCGCAAAGGCCAGGAACAGCCAGGTCTGCAGGCTCGCCGGGATGTCGAGGGCGTACAGGTCGAGCAGGTCGAAGCTGATCACGCCCACGGCGCTCTGGTGGTAGTAGGCCACCCAGATGATCGCCAGCAGCATGAGCACCGAGCCGGCCATCGTGTAGAGCATGAACTTGATGGCGGCGTAGATGCGCTTCTCGTAGCCCCAGATGCCGATGAGGAAATACATCGGAATCAGCATCGCGTCCCAGAACAGGTAGAACAGGAACAGGTCGAGCGACACGAACACGCCGATCATCGCCGCTTCGAGCAGCAGCATGAAGAACGAGAACTCGCGCACACGCTCGGTGACCGACTCCCACGAGCACAGCAGGGCAAT
>CAZLJG010000384.1:0-2966 GCA_964559545.1 uncultured Solibacteraceae bacterium
TCATCCAAAGCCTGAAGTTCGAAGTGCTCGACAAGTTCGTGATCGTGGCCGAGCGACACCTGAACCACGTGAACCGGGAATGGCGGCTGCATTACAATCGGGAACGGCCGCATGAGGCCCGAGGCCATCTGCCGCCAGAGATGGAGACGCCGCCGCAGGCCAACGAGACTATTCGGATGAACGACATCATCTATTCGTCGCGTTTGGGCGGGCTGTTGAAGCACTATGAGCGGCGGGCGGCGTAAAGCGCCAAAAAAAAAGCCCCCCTGGAGTGATTACTCAGACCAGGAGGGCCTTGCGTCAAGAACCGAACGACTTAGAGTTCGATCCCTTCAATCTCCGTCACGAACCGACCGCCGTCGCTGGTCAGGAACGCGCTCATCACCTCGAACACGGCGTCACTGAAGCCGCCGACGTTCAGGATATCGCTCCGTTCCGGGGCCTGCGTCGTCTGGTTCGGTTGCAGGTCGATGCAGATCTGCCTCGGCCCCATGATGTCGCCACCCTGGAGCTTGACCTGGTTCTGCACGAACTGCTGCCATTCCGTCATCACGCCGGTCGAGCCATTCGTACCGTAGAAGTACGGCCGACCCTGGTAGGCCCAACTCTCGTTATCGCTGACTAGGACGACACCCGCGAACTTCCGCTTCCCGTAAGCCGCGTTCGCCTTCTTGATCGGCAACGAGCAGTCGGTTCCACCCCCACCGTACTTCACCAGTCGATCCGCCAAACTCAGGATCGAGTCGGACGGATCGATCTTCACATCGAACGCCTGCGTGTCGAACGGCACGACCACGCTCTCCGGGTTGCGCCGCAGGAGGGCCGCCGCCACAAGGGCCGCGACATCCACGCACCGCATCTTTGTCGTACCGCCCCGGCCACGGTTGCCCGTGACCGCCGACTGCATCGAACCCGACACGTCGAGACCGATCACGACCGGTCCCGGCAGTTCCGGCACGTTGCCGCACGCGATCTCTGCCGCCTTGTGCAGCGCGGTCTTGATCGCCTGTGGAACATCGTCCGACGCGTTCAGGTACGCCGCGAAGAACTGGTACGGGAACTGACGCGACCGACGGATTTCGTTTTCATCCGTCAACCGAGCCGCGACCGCCTTCACAGTCTCCCCATCGTCGAAGACGCCGTGCCGCTGCAGCGTGTTCAGGTTCATGCGCAGCGCCTGTGGCCCCATCGTCCGCGCGATCGCCGCCCAGACCTTTGCACCCTTCGCCGTGTCGGCCAGCAAGTCCCACCGCGCATGTAGGTTGTCCAACAGCGCGATCTGCTGCTCAGCCGTTTCCGCCGTGCGGAACGCGACCAACAGCCGGACCTGCTCCGGCAAGTCGACTTCACCCGCCGGCGTCCACTTCGCGACCTCCTTGTCCGTCAGCCAGCCGAACAGCGCCCGCCGGCTGTTGTCCGACGGTGTCGGCCGCGCCATCCGCAGGATGTCCCGTAGCGATGGATCGTGACCAATCGACGCCGACAGCAGCTTCTCCGGCGATGCCGTGTTTAGCCACCGCTGAAACGCGCGCTGTAGAGAACTCGAAAGGCTCTTCTTGCCGAACTGACCCGAGCGAATCATCTGGAACAACGTCCGCAGTACACGGCCGTTGTCGATCACGCGGTCGAATACCTGCTGGAACAGGACCGTGTCGCGCACGGCGAGCGTCGCCGTCAGCGCAGCCGGCATGTCCTTCAGGTACGCCCGCTCGCGCGAGTAGATCGCCAACTTCGCCAGGAACACGTTGTCGTTCACCTGGGCGATCAGCGACTTCAGCGTGTCGAGTTGCGTCTCGGCGTCGGCGTAGAAAGTTCCGTTGAAGCAACCCGTCGCCGCGAACTGGGCGAGCGCGTGCTTCGGTCCGAGTGCGTAGGCCGGTCCGCCGGCTTCGTTCCGCGCCGTCGCCCGCGGCAACAGCGCCTTCATGCTCGAAAACAATGACTTGTTGGCCATGATTCGGCCTCCGAATATAAGTGGCTCGACGAAGGGGTGGCGAGAGAACTGGCCTTGCGGCCATTCCGATGCTCTATCCAATTGAGCTACTGCTTTCACAGGCGGGACTTGAACCCGCAGCCTTCGGATTAAGATGGACTCCCATCCGGCAGTCGAGCCGACGTCAAACAAACCATGCTGACAACTCCGTCGGCGCTGGTTTCCCTTCAATGAACAAAACGGATTCGACGAGGGGTGACCGAAAGGCGTCGTTGGACTTTACGGCCGTCCGTATCCTCTGTTTTGGCAAAGGACCGTGGACTGACGCATGCTTCTCGGAGAGATCTCTGCGTCATTCAACAGCCGGTCACCCGGCATCGCTACCTTAGGACCGTCATGGACTCCCAGCCGGCAGTCGAATCGAGAATGTTCGTCACATCGTGTTCAAAAGCACTCGACGAAGTTGTGGCCAGAGTTCCGGCCCGAACGGAACGATCAAGAAGCGGGCCGGGCGGGATTCGAACCTGCTAAGCCATGTACTCCAAACCGGCAGTCGAGTGTGTCTCCAAGGTCAGTTCAAAACGGATCGACGAAGTTGTGGCCAGAGGATTACGTGCTCTACCACTGAGCTACAGCCACCATTTCGGAAAGGGTGACTGGTGGGACTCGAACCCACGACCACGAGGTCCTGAACCTGTACTCCGAACCGGCAGTCAATCCGTGTTTCGTGCAAATAAGCCCCAACGAAGTGTGGTTGAGATAATGCGCCTTGCGGCACACCTTACCAAGGTGATGTAGTCCCGACCGGCAGTTGAGGCTGTTTCAGGACACGGCCGGCGAGGTTGTGGTTCAGACGCTATCTGTGCAGATGGATTCCGAACGCGCAGTCGGTCGTGTCAAGACGCCGGCGGGAGTCGAACCCACTGAATGCGGCTTTGCAGGCCGCCGCCACGCCGTGTGGCTTCAGCGTCATCAAATCAGTGTCCCTGCCAGGAGTCGAACCTGGTCTACGACCTTCGCAGAGTCGCGTGCG
>CAZLJG010000385.1:0-2963 GCA_964559545.1 uncultured Solibacteraceae bacterium
GGATTTTGATCATGCTCACACGAAGAGTCTTTCTCAAAAACGGCAGCATGGCGATGTTGAGCCTGGGCTTTGCCCCGGCGTTCTTCGAACGCGCAGCGCAGGCGGCGCAAACGAAACGCAAGGTGCTGGTCACGATCTTCCAGCGTGGCGCCGTGGACGGCCTGAACATGATCGTCCCCTTCGGCGAGAAGGCCTACTACCAGGCCAGACCGTCGATCGCGATTCCACAGCCGGGGCAGGCGAACGGCGCGCTCGACCTCGACGGGTTCTTCGGCATGCACCCGCGCATGGCGTCGCTCCATCCCTACTTCAAGCGCGGCGAACTCGCGATCGTCAACGCGACGGGTTCCCACGATCCGACGCGGTCACACTTCGACGCGCAGGACTACATGGAGAGCGGCACGCCCGGATTCAAAGGGACACGTGACGGCTGGTTGAACCGGTATCTGCACGCGAAAGAACACGAAGAAGCCAGCGCGTTCCGCGCAGTGTCGCTCACGCAGCAATTGCCGCGTGCGTTGCACGGCCCGGCGCCTGCGCTGGCCATTGATCAGCTCGGCAGGTTCGGCGTTCGCGCAGGCGAAGCCGGCGAAATGATGCAGTCGTCATTCGAAGCGCAGTACGCTGCGGCCGCCGACGCCATGCTCCGCCCCACGGGCAAGGAGGCGTTTGACGCGGTCAAGCAGCTGCAGTCGGTGGACATCGCCAAGTACACCCCGCAGAACGGCGCCGTGTATCCGAACAGCGGATACGGCCAGGCGCTCAAACAGATCGCGCAGCTCGTGCGCGCCGATATGGGTCTTGAAGTGGCGTTCGCCGAATCCGGCAACTGGGACCATCACGCCAACGAAGGCCCGGCCATTGCCAACCGGCTCGACGACTTCGCCAGTGGCATTGCCGCCTTCGCGCAGGACCTCGGCGACAAGATGGCAGATGTCGTGGTGCTGACGATGTCGGAATTTGGCCGCACGGTGGCGGAAAACGGGGCGCGTGGCACCGACCACGGCCACGGCAACGCGATGCTTCTGCTCGGCGGGAATGTGAAGGGCGGAAAAATCTACGGCCAGTGGCCCGGCCTCGAACGCGAACAACGCTACGAAGGTCGCGACCTGGCGATCACGACCGACTTCCGCGACGTCTTCTCAGAAGCGCTCACGGGCCACCTCGGAGCCCGGGACACCAGCAAGGTGTTCCCGGGCTACAAGGTGGGGAAAAAGCTCGGACTGCTCTAGCGCGTCGCCGTCCAGTTCGCGCCCTTGATCGACTTGCCGTCGGCGGAGACCGTACCTGTGTAGGTGGTGCCGCCGGCGGTGAAGGTGATCGAGTTGCCGGTGATTTTTCCGGCCGTCACCGTGACTGAGCCCATCGTGCCGGTCACGTTCTGGAACTTCTGATTCAGCGTCAGCGCCTGCCCGTTCATCGTCCACTTGCCGTTCACCTTGGCTGGAACGATCCAGAGGTGGGCCGTGCACCAGGACACGCAGTCTTCGGAGACGCGGCGCGTTTCGTCGGGCACCCACTCGTCTTCGCCCGAGCCCATCATGAACGTGTTGGACACGATGCGCGTGCCGGGACGCATGTCGAGAATTTGCGGGCGAATCCGCAGGTTGATGTCGGGCAGCAGGAACAACGTCAGGACGTTGGCCTGCGAGAAGTCCGTCTTGAAGAGGTCGGCCTGGCGGAACACCGCGCGGTCGCTGACGCCGGCGGCCTTCGCGTTCTCAACCGAGAGCGCAACCATGTCCGGGTTGTACTCGATGCCGAGTGCGCGCGCGCCACGCTTCGCGGCGGTGATGACCGTGCGGCCGTCACCCGACCCGAGGTCGATGTGGTAATCCTCTTTGGTGAGCTTCGCCATGTTGAGCATCAGCTCAACGGTTTCCTGCGGCGTCGGCACCCAGACCACGTCCTTGCCGGCCTGACCCGATCGCGGTTCGAACTTCTGCTGCGCGCCCACACCCTGCACCAGGGCCGTCACCATGACCGCCGCCAGTGCGCCAAACACAATCCGTCGTCCGTACAGTCGCATTACAAGTACCCCCAGCCGGGAATTGTAACTCCGAAGGCATAATGTCCACGGCCATGATCCTTCGCACCCCCTATCCTGTTGTCTCAGCGTCCAGGCTCAAAGCGAACATTCAGCGGATGCAGGCGCTGGCGACTCAGACCGGCCTTCGGCTGCGGCCGCACGCGAAGACCCACAAGAGCCCGGTGATTGCGAAGATGCAGATCGCGGCAGGGGCCGTCGGTATCTGCTGCGCCAAACTGGGCGAGGCCGAAGTCTTTGCCGATCAGGGCATTACGGACATCCGGCTGCCCTATCCCGTGCACCCATCAAACGCCGATCGGGTGCTGGCGCTGCTCGACCGCATCACGCTGTCGTTCATCGTGGATGACGAGGACGTGGCGAAGGACTGGTCCTCGGTGATGAGCCGTGCCGGGAAGGTGCTGAACATCCTCGTGAAGGTGGATGTGGGATTCCATCGCTGCGGGATGGATCCGGCGGCGCCCGATCTGGTCGAACGTATCGCCCGTATCTCGAAGTTGCCTGGCCTTGCGTTCAAGGGCATCCTCAGCCACGCGGGCCATGCCTACCACGCCGGGTCGGCAGCCGAGCTCGCGGCTGTCGTGGCGACCGAAACCGAGATCATGGTCGGCCTCGCGGGGAAACTGCGGGCCGCGGGTGTGACCGTGGAAGAAGTGAGCGTAGGGTCCACGCCGACCGCAGCGCTGGCACCGACACAGCGGGGCATCACCGAGATGCGTCCAGGCAATTACGTGTTTTTTGACCGCACGCAGGTGTCGCTTGGGTCCGCGACATTCGCCAACTGCGCGTTGTTCGTCGTCGCGACGGTGGTCAGCCGGCCGGCGCCTGACCGGGTGATTCTTGACTGCGGCAGCAAGACCCCCACCAACGACGGCGCGCGCGGGTTCGTGGATGCGCCCGGCTACGGGCTCGTGTT
>CAZLJG010000386.1:0-2956 GCA_964559545.1 uncultured Solibacteraceae bacterium
CGAGTGACTCAAGCTGCAACAACACTTCGCCTTCGAGCTTCTTGAGATGTTCGAGGGTGACGTAGAGGAAGTTGCCGGACCCGCAGGCGGGGTCGAGCACGCGCACGTTGCACAGCTTCTGGAGGAACGCCCGCACCTCGGCACGCGCCTCCTTGTCTTTCCCCTCGGCGGCGAGCGTCAGCGCCGCCGTCTGCACATCCTTCCAGTCTTCGCGCAGGGGTTCGACGATGGTGGGGATGACGAGACGTTCGACATAAGCGCGCGGGGTGTAGTGGGCGCCGAGGGCGTGGCGTTCGGTCGGGTCGAGCGCCCGTTCGAGCAACGTGCCGAAGATCGCGGGTTCCACAAACTGCCAGTCCGCGTTGGCGGCCTTGCGCAGCAGTTCGATCTGCGCGCGGTTGAGCGGCAGTACGGTCTGATCCTTAAAGAGCTTGCCGTTGAACTGGGGCAGCGTCGACTTCAGCGCGATCGACAGGCCGCCCTTGTCCATGGCGGTCCAGAGCTCCTGGACCATCGGCACAAAGTGTGTGGGCTCCTTGATGAGTGTGTCGAGCAGCGTCGCGAAGCTGCGCTTGGGAATGAGCTCCACGTCTTCCGCAAAAAACGTGAACAGGCATCGCGTGAGAAATCCTGCGACGGCTTCGGCGGGATGGCCCGCTTCTTCCAGTTGCACGGCGATGTCGGCGAGTTGCCGAGCGATGACGCGTGTGACCTTGGCCGCCTGCCGACTCGGGTCGAGCGACATCGGGTCGAGCCACACCTGGCGAAGTCGCTCGCGTACGGCCTCGTCCCGCAGCTGTTCCAGGCGAATCTGATGAGAGCGTGTATCGGGAAACGGTGTGTACGTCGCGCCCGACCGCGTGAAGTCGCTGTAGAGCTGAATCACCGTGCCCACGTCGACGACGACGAGGAAGGGCGGGCGACCTTCTTCAGCTGGCAGCGACCGCGCATACGACTCCGCCTGCCCCCGCGCCCGCATCAGAGCATCGTCAAACCCCTTGGTCGCGGTCTGCCGGAGCTTCTTTGCCTCAAGGACAAACGACCCGCGACGGTACAGATCGATCCGCCCGGCTGACTCAGAGCCATCGCCATGCGCGAACTTGACGGGGCGTTCGAAAACGTACGCGTCCGCGCGCGGGTCGCCGGTCGACGGTTCCGGCGTCGGCACGTCGAGCACCGCCGCGAGGTCGGTCAGAAACAGCTGGTAGTTGGCGAGTTCCGTCCCGCCGGCGTTGCGCCAGCGGGTGATGAACGCGTCGATGTCGGCCACGCGGGGATTGTATCCCGGCCCTCAGGGGCTCTGTGGCGTCACGCTATGAGCGTGAGGTTGATGACGCCCGCGACACCGCACCGATGAAGGCGCGCAAGTCTGCCGGACCTGAGGTGGCGGCCTCATGGACCCGTGCGAGATCCAGCGTGTCGTAGGCATGCGCGACCACGTTGCGAAATCCAGCGGCGCGTACGAGGCGGTCCGCCAGTGGCGCTTCGATAATCCCCGCAGCCTGCAGTCGGCGAAACGCGTCAGCATACGTTTGTGGGGTGCCGGAGCCCAGCGAGACGCACGCGGAGACCGCAAGGTCGATGACAATTTGTGTGGCCTGCCAGAGGTGAAGAATTACGGCATCAGACGCGTCGGATGACGCGACCAGCCCAGCCGCTGTATCGGGCAACTTCTCGGCGACGCGATACAGATGGCGTTCGAGAGCGAGCGCCCGTTCTGCGAGTACCGCGCGATCCAGCGGGCTCATCCTGCTACGGCTCCGAGCACGCGCTCATACGCAGGTTCCAGCACCGGTGCCATGTCACACCACACCCGCGCGGCGTCCAACTGGAAGGCCTGAAACTCGCCACGTGCGTGCTCGTGAACCAACGCTCCACTCGATGCGACGCGGTGTCGGAGGAGCGCCCCGGCACGGCCGAGGTCGGCGAGATCGACCTGGTCATCACCCAGGCCCTCGACCAGCAGGGCTTGGAGGCCGTCCGCGTCGAATCCTGGGTCGGCCAGATAGGCGAAGTCCCAGTCGGATCGAGCGTGGGCGCGGCCGCTGGCCCTGGACCCGTGCAAGACGAGCAGGCGCAATCCCGGCATCCGGCTCACGGTGGCGAGCAGTGGTGCGGGCAGGGGGGGCATTCTGTTGGGATCGTAACAGACACGGGGAGATGCGGGCAGACCGGGCGCAACCGTCAGTCCTGGCGGTAGTGCACCTCGCACCCGTAGGGTGTGTTTGAGGTGACACTGACGGGCTTGCCAGCCAGCGCCTCGGTCAAGGCCTGATCCACGAAGTTGCGCGCGCCCTGGAGCGACGACGCTTCTGTCTTTGGCTGGTCGTCAATGGCGCCGTTGTAGATCACGCGTCCTGCCGGATCGATGATCACCATGTGCAGCGCCGTCGCAACGCCATACATACGGCCGACGACACCAGTCGGGTCAAGCACCATTGCCGTCGGCGTTGCGCCGAGGTCAGCGCGGTATTCACGCGAATCCTCAGGTGTGAGGTAGCTGTGGAACCCCTCGGCGGATGAATTGATGAGGAGCCACGCCACACCGCGATCCATCCACGCCTGCTGGCGCCGCTGCATCGCGCCGCCGCGATAGTGCTTGGTCGCGTACGGACACCCCTTCTCGTGCCATTCGAGGACGACGTACTTGCCGCGATAGGCGCTGAGTGAGATGGGCGTGCCGGTGTCACTGGCGGACGTGAATGCCGGCGCCACCGTGCCGACCGGCACCTTCGAGGCCTGCAGGGGAAGGGCCACGGCCAACGCGGACACGAGCAGGAGAAATCGCATGCGACGGATTGTATTCGACCGCACCCGAGGCCCAGGACTTCGGGACTTCGGGACTTCGACTAGACTGTCCGCGCTCCATGTCGCTCCCCGCCGGAACCCGAATTGGCCCGTACGAAGTCACTGGCGTGCTTGGCGCCGGCGGTATGGGCGAGGTCTACCGCGCCCG
>CAZLJG010000387.1:0-2945 GCA_964559545.1 uncultured Solibacteraceae bacterium
CCGGTGAAGCCGGGCATCAATCGTTACTTCTGGCCGCTGTCCTTCGCCGCGCCTGGCGGTGGCGGAGGGCGGGGCGGCGGGGGCCGTGGCGGACGAGGGGCCGCAGCTGCGGCCGCTGCTGATCCCGATGCACCGCCTCCGATGGCACCGCAGGCAGGCCGTGGCGGTGGCGGTCGGGGCGGTGGCGGCGGTGCCGTGGCGGGCCCCGGGACCTATCGCGTCAAGCTCACGATCGGCGATCAGGTGGTCAATTCCGTAATCGTCGTGCGGCCAGACCCCAACGCCCTGCGCGTGCGGTAAGAAAACCTTTCGGGTGCCTTTTTCTCGCAGAGACGCGGAAAAAAGGCACCCGACGCCTTTTCGCAGGGCTTGGCTGCGATCTTGCACCGCACAGGGGCATGGCAGTCATCGTCACCGAATACACGTGGCCCGTGGTGGGGCGCAATGGTGGAACCTTCAAGGCCCGGGCATGTGCCCTGTCCACCCCCAAAGGGGCGTGGCAGGGCTGGATTGAGTTCAATCCCATCGACGGCGCCCCCAGCTTCAAATCCCCGCGTGAGACCGAACAGCCGTCGCGTCAGGCCATCGTGGTCTGGGCCGATGCACTGACGCCGCCGGCGTTGGAGCAGGCCCTGGACCGGGCATTGGAACGCATCGGCGTGAGCTGCCGAAGGTGATGACATTCGTCATCCCTGCGGGGTGACGACGAGCACTGGTGGCGGCCGGGTACGGGCCTCACCATGATGGACATGTCCGACCTCAACCGTGCCCGTGCCGAGATCAGCGCCTCTTCGAGCGGTGGCGCTCCCTTCCTTTTCGCCTTTGCGTTCACCCTGGGCCTGACCGGCATTGCCGGGTTCTGGCTCGACGTGCGCACCACCGCACTCATCACCCTGTTTCAGGGCAACGTGGCGTTGCCGCTCGCCTTCGGCCTTGAGCGCCTGATGAGTCCTGCGCGCATGTCCGACGACAATCCCCTGAAGCCGTTGTCCATTCAACTCGCTATCTCGCAGGTCTTCGCGTTGCCGCTCGCGTTGATCGTGTATGGATTTGCGCCTGCCTATGTCCCCGCCGCCATGGGCGCAATCGGCGCCGCGCACTTTGTGCCGTACATGTGGTTGCAGCGCACACGTTGGTATCTGGCGCTCGCCATCGCGGCGTCGCTTGGCCCCTGTGTGCTGGCGATCGTGTTTCGTGAGGCCGCCGCGCCGTGGACGCTCCTGTTCCTCTCCGGGGCCTACGTGATCACGGCGGTGTTCATCCGGCGGCAGGCGCGCGTGCTTGTCCGCCAGGATCTGGCGCTCGCGGCCTGATCGCGCACACAATGCGCGCGATGCGTCTCTTGCCTCCGAATAACGAACACGGCTGGACGCCGTACGTCTGGCTGGTCTACGCGTTGTTTTATGTGGCGTTCCCGTTTGTGGCCGGGCCCGGACCCGCGTGGTGGCTCCACGCCGTGGGACTGCTCGTGTTCCTCGGGCTGTACTTCGCCGGCTACTGGGTGGATGGTGCCCGCCGCCTGCCCATCATCGCGGCGTTGACCGTGCTGGGCGCGACGTTGTCGTGGATCAACCCAGGCGCGTTGTCGTTTTTTATCTACGCAACTGCGTTCGTCGGTGGTGCGCGCACGGGGAAGGCTGCCGGTGTGTGGATCGGCGGCATCACGGTGATTGGTGTGGCCACTGCCGCGACGATCGGGTGGTATCACTGGTCCGTGGTCGGCAGTGTCGCGGTCTTCGCGCCGCTCGTGGGTTTTGTCAATCTCCACTACGCGGAAGGGCGGCGGCGGGATGCCTCGCTGCGGCTGGCGCAGGATGAGATTGCGCGGCTCGCGGTGCAAAGCGAACGTCACCGCATCGCCGCGGACCTGCACGACGTGCTCGGCCACACGCTGTCGGTGATCGTGCTGAAGGCGGAACTGGCGAACAAGGTCTTCGACCGCGATCCCGCGGCCGCGCGCACGGAAATGGCCGACGTCGAACGCATCGCGCGCGAGGCTCTCGCCAACACTCGCAAGGTCGTGACCGGGATCCAGACCACCAGTCTGGCCGACGAGCTGTTGCGGGTGCGGACGGTGCTCGCGGGAGCGGGCATCGACCTGACGCTCGATCCGTCTGATGGCCGGCCGGACACGTCCGGGTTGCGAGACGATGCCCAACATGCGCTCGCGATGGTGATTCGTGAGGCCGTGACCAACATCCTCAGACACGCCCGCGCGTCCTCCTGCCGGCTGGTCGTCTCGCGCACCGCCGAAGCAGTGCGTGTGGACATCATCGACAATGGCGTCGGAGGAACCGTGCACGAAGGCAACGGCATTCGCGGGATGCGAGCACGGCTGACCGAAGTGGGTGGCAGTCTCGACATCGTTCCCGGCACCGGAGGCGGTGCAGGCACGCATCTGCGCGCGGTCGTGCCTGTGGCCGGAGGCCGCGCATGATTCGCGTGGTGGTGGCGGAAGACCAGGTGATGGTGCTCGGCGCGTTGTCCGCGTTGTTGTCGATCGAGCGCGACATCGAGGTTGTGGGCAAAGCCGTGAACGGTCGCGAGGCGCTCAATCTCGTGACCACGCTGACGCCGGATGTGCTGGTCACCGACATTGAGATGCCCGAGATGACCGGCCTTGATCTGGCAGGCGCGATCAAGAGCGCCGGTCTCACCACTCGAGTCGTGATGCTCACCACGTTCGCACGGTCTGGATATCTGAGGCGCGCGCTCGATGCCGGTGTGTCCGCCTATCTGCTCAAGGATTCTCCGTCCGACAAACTCGCCGACGCCATTCGTCGAGTGGCCGCCGGTGGGCGCGTGATTGATCCGCAGCTGGCGGCCGATGCGTGGTCCGAGGCCGATCCCTTGACCGACCGAGAACGTCAGGTGCTGCGGCTGGCGTCCGACGGCCTGTCGAGTGCCGACATCGCGACGGCACTGACCCTGTCCGAGGGCACGGT
>CAZLJG010000388.1:0-2930 GCA_964559545.1 uncultured Solibacteraceae bacterium
GCCGCGCCTCCATGCAGGACGCGCAGTCGGGACGTCGCAGGATCGAAGAGATGGACGCCGTTGCCCGCCTGGCCGTCAGCACTGATGACCATTGCCAGGAGCTTTCCGGTGTCTGATGCCTGCCACGCGTATTCGCTGACGTTGCCAAACGTCGTATCCGTGCCCGTCGCCAGATTGCGCACGATCAGCGTCGTGCCGAGAGGAGCCGGAGGAGTTGCGGCCGGCTGCCCTGAGCCTGCCGGGGGCCCACCCGCGCCTGGAGGCGCCGCAGGCCCTGAGCTTGTCGAAGGGTACCGTTTCATCGCCACGTACGTGCCCGTGCGATCAAACGCAAACGTCTCGATGCCATCGATGATGGTCTCGGTGTTGGTCGCCAGATTGTAGAGCCCGAGCTTCCGCTGAATCGGTGTGCGCGCGGTGCGCATGCGCTCCATCTGTTCCTCGGAGTAACCGATCCCGTAGGCGAGCCACTCCGACGACGGCGTGAATGACGCCTGGGATCCGAAGGCCACCGTTTTGACTGGCGCGACCTCGCCGACGCGCGCGATGCGAAGCTCGTTGTTCCCGCCAACGCGCGTGATGCTGTACGCGAGCCACTTGCCGTCCGGCGACAAGCCACCACGCGCCGCAGCGGCGCCGACCGACTCGAACTGGTCGTAGTCGGCGGGGGCGAGTGTGGGTTTGACTTGGGCAAATGGGTCCGCAGCAAAGGCGGCCACGTACACAGCGAGGGCTACAGCAGCAATCAGCACGCGTCTCATGACGCGAATTCTACTTCGACGGGTAGGTCTTCACGACGTAGTCGTCGACCAGCGCCTGGAAGGCGGTGGCGAGTTCGTCGTAGGTGCCACGGAGGGATGTGGCGTGTTGTCCGTCGATGAACACAGGGCAGTTCGGGGATTCCCCGGTGCCTGGCAGTGAAATGCCGATGTTGGCGGCCTTGGACTCGCCGGGGCCGTTCACGACGCAACCCATCACCGCGACCGTCATGGCCTCAACGCCGGGGTGGCGGGTCTTCCATGTGGGCATCATTTCGCGCACGTAGCCCTGAATCCGCTCGGCGAGTTCCTGGAACGTGCTTGAGGTCGTGCGTCCGCAGCCTGGGCACGCGGTGATCGCCGGCGAGAACGACCGCAGGCCAAGTGCCTGCAGGATTTCGCACGCGGCGTAGACCTCCTCGCGCCGGTCGCCCCCTGGACGCGGCGTGAGCGACACACGAATCGTGTCGCCGATACCTTCGTTCAGCAACACGCCGAGTGCGGCCGCCGACCACGTGAGGCCTTTGATGCCCATGCCCGCTTCTGTCAGGCCGAGGTGCAGCGGCTGATGGGTCTTCTTCGAGAGATCGCGATACACCGTGATCAGATCGCGTGGGCGCGACACCTTGCACGAAATGATGATCTGGTCGGTGCGCAGACCGGCGTCGAGTGCCAGGTCAGTGGACTGGAGCGCTGAGAGCACCATGCAGTCGTTCAGGACTTCCTCGGATGACTTGCCGAGATTTTTGTCCGTGTTCTCCTGCATCTTGGCCATGACGAGTTCCTGATTCAGGGACCCGCCGTTGACGCCGATGCGCACGGGGCGCTGATGCTCAACGGCCACCTGGCAGATGGTGGCGAACTGTTCGTCGCGCCTGCGGCCCGTGCCGACGTTGCCGGGGTTGATCCGGTACTTGTCGAGCGCCGCCGCCGCGGCCGGATATCGGGTCAGCAGCTGATGACCGTTGTAGTGGAAATCTCCGATGAGCGGAGCCGTGCAGCCGTGATCCAGCATGCGCTGTTTGATCTCGGGCACCGCAGCGGCCGCTTCCGGCGTATTGACGGTCACGCGGACCATTTCCGAACCGGCTTCGGCGAGCTCGATGCACTGCTGGGCCGTGCCTGCCGCGTCGCTCGTGTCGGTCATCGTCATGCTCTGCACAACGACGGGTGCGCCCCCGCCGACCTGAACGTTCCCCACGCGCACACCAAATGTCTTGTGAAGCCGAACCGGAACCGCCATGCCCTCTGATCATACCGGAGGCCAAATGCCAGGGGGGACGGTCATACAAGTAGATGGGCAGATGGGCACGGAGCCGCCGGGCTTTAGCCCGGCGGTACTTCTGCCGATAATGGGAGTGGGAGCTCGAATGAAGATTCTGAAGATCGTCGCGTGGTGTATTGCTGTCGTGTTGTTTGGGACGGGGTCGGCGCTGGCTCAGGCGAAAGTGACTGAGGCGGACATCAAACGTCTGGAAACCACGGCCAGCGACATTGGGCACGCGGCGGGGATGTTGGCGAAGACCGATGCGACGCAGGCGGCCGAGGTCGAGAAACGGCTTGTCGTGTTGCGCGAGGAGATTGTGTACCTGCGCGTGAAGCTGCGCCGCGAAGGTGTCACCAGAGCGGAGTACGCGGACGTGCGTGATCAGCTCGAGACGTTGCGCGTGCGCGCCGCGGGCGAGAAGGTGGCGGCCCAACCGGTGGTGGCAGACGACCCGATGGCCAGTACGCGGGTCTGGACACTCGCCGCCGGTACGGAACTCGACGTGCGTCTGCAGACCCCACTGAATTCCGGCACTGCAAAGACGGAACAGCGCTTCGAAGCGACCACGCTGGTGGACCTCATGATCGACCGCGAGCTGGTCCTTCCTGCAGGCACTCTCGTGCGCGGATTTGTCGGGTCGGTGAGCCCGGCAACCCGCACGAGTCGTCGTGGCAGCCTCACGCTGGCGTTTGACGAAATCGTGTTGAAGTCGGGACCCACTCGGATGCGCGCCACCGTGACGCAAGCACTCGACGGCAAGATGAGCGACGACGTGAGCCGCGTCGGCACCGGAGCCGTGTTGGGTGGCATTCTGGGCGGCCTGCTCGGCGGCGGAAAAGGGCTGCTGCTTGGCGTGTTGGTGGGTGGCGGCGGGACGATTGCCGCGACCGATGGCACGAACGTGG
>CAZLJG010000389.1:0-2926 GCA_964559545.1 uncultured Solibacteraceae bacterium
GATCGTTGTAGGCCATGATCGTACGCCACCGGTGCCCGGCATTCGGATTTACGTAGCCGTGTGAATACGGATACGGGAACTGGCTCGACGACACGTACCAGTCGTGATGCGCGCCCATGTTGTGCCCCAGTTCGTGCGCGAACGTGAAGCCGGGGCTCATGCAGGCCGTATCGGTCACGCTGTACCCCGACGGCGCGAAGGCCGTGGACACCGAGTTCATGACGTAGGCGATGCCGCAGGCGTCGGCGCCACTGGGATGCACAAGCATCATCACCAGATCGGCCCCGTACTGATCACGCAGGGCTGCGACGCCGCTGAGCCCCGCACCACTGCCCGACCGCAACACACTCAGGTTCGTGCTGAAGGCGCCCACTTCGATGTAGTCCACACTCGCGGTGTGCACAAGCCGGATGCGCTGATTGATGAGACTGTTGGCGTACGAGGTATTCGTTTCACTGACGGCCGTCGCGATCAGCTGGGTGATGGCCGTCTGGCCGCCCGCGTGGGTTTGCGCCGCCGGCGTGTAGACGACCATGACATCAATGGTGCCCGCGGTGTCGCGCATCACGACGTCGGCCGCCGCATCGGCCTCGGCTGGGGAATACGTCACGGGAATGGGCTCGGCCTCACGCGGCAACGCTGCCTGATCCACTTCCGCAATGACATGTGCCTGCCCGGCCGTTGCGGGCAACGACCGGCGCACCGCCTCACTGGCAGGCCGGATGGTGAACGTGCCGGCCGCGGTGATCAGGCTTCCCGTCATCAGGCCGTCGCCGTACACCAGCGTCACGTTGCTGCGATCGTCACCCACCACACGGCCCACCCAGGTGACGCCATTCGGATTCGGATCAAAACGCACAAACGTCGCCGCGATGAACACATCCGGAAAGAGCTCCAACGTCAACACAGGCTGACGAGGCACCATGGCAGGCCGCTCGGCAAACGCCTCAGCGGGAGGAACGGGAAGGGTGGCCACGTTCACGCCCACCATCCGCGAGCGAAGCACGCCGGACTCCGTGCCGCTCTGAACGCGCGGCACGTTCTGCAGACCATCGAGATCGACCAGCGGATTCACCGAGGCATACACAGGCGCCTCGGGCCACGACATCTCGATCGCCACAAACGCACAAACCACGAGCAGGCTGGCCCGGAGAGCGGCAGTAATTCGTGTCATAGTTTCGTCCGGCCACTATAACTCCGGGACCGCGAGAATCTACATGCCGACATGTCGTTTTGCATCCGTGTACCTGTCCGTCCTTGCGGTCCTCGTTCCGGTGGCTGTCGGCGCCCAGCCTGCCCCGTCGGACAAACCGGCCAAGACACCTGGACCGCCGCGCTGGACCGTGGAGTTCTACGGAGGCGGCATCAACGAATCGCGGCCGTCGGGCGGCAACCCCATCGCCGCGTTTGCACCCGGCGATCCGTTCACCACTGACGCCGGCACCCAGAGCCGCGCGCACGCGTCCTGGCGGTTCGGTGATGGCGCCCTGTTGTTCAACGAGGTCGCGGCGCGTTTCAGTCAGATTGTCGGGCGGCCCTTCGCCACCATCACACCGCTCGACACCGTGGTGCGGGGCAGCGCGTCAAAGGGTGGGATGCGGCCGACGTTTGGTGTGCGCCTCGGCCGCGAACTCACGCCGGGACTCTCGTTCGAAGTGATGGTGGAACGCAGCGAAGGTGGCCTCGCGCCTTCAGACGACATGATCGCCACACTCACGGCGGCCAACGACAGTTTTAAGGCGGCCTTCCTCGACCTGCTCGGCACGGCACCGGTCACCGGGCTTGACGTCAACTCGGATGTGACGCTGCCGTCGGGCGCGCACAGTCAGGTGCGCATCATGGGCGCGATCAGCAAGGTCCTCGGTCGCGGACCCCGCTGGAGCGCGACCGGGACAATCGGTGGAGGCATGCAGCTGCGAAGCGGCACCGCCGCGGAGGTTACCGTCAACGGCCAATACGACTTCAGTCTCTTCGGGCTCGCCAACTTTTTTGAACGCGACGAGATCAACATTCGCTTCGAGGAGCCCCCGTCGGTCGCTATGGGCCTGCTCGGCCTCAGTGCCACCTACGACATCACGCCCCTCACCGGACTTCGACTCGGCGTCCGCGCGCAGTTCGCCGCCAACAAGCCGACCACCACGGTGCAAACCAAGCCGTTCATCACGACGACGAACACGCCGGGTGTGTTGCCGACGTTCACCTCACCGGGGCTGCAATTCAGCAACCAGACCTCTCCGCAATCGTCGCTCCGTCCCTCACTCGCATCCACCTTCACGACCTTCACCGGCAGCGGCATGAGCCGCCAGGTCATCGTGACGCTCGGGTTGGTGCGGCGGTTCTGACACTGACTCCGACGCTTGGACCTTGAACCTGAACCTTGGACCCTCGCGCTTGCGGTTCATGGTTCATCGGTTCATGGTTCCGCGGTGCTGTTCGGGGTTCTTGGGTGTTAGCGTGGTTCTTGGTTCTTGGTGCGCCGCCACACCTGGGAACACGCTGACCCATTCACAGTCCACCTATCAGCCCTTCTTGGGTCGCGTTGGACCCTGCGGTGGATTTGAATCCAGGTAGCGGATGAGGCGCGTCGTTGCGCCGACTGCGCGGTCGCGCAGGCGCACCAATTCGGTGTCGCGCGAGGCGTCGATCCAACCTGCCGCCCGGGCATCTCGGAGGTGCTCTCCAGTTTCAAGGAGTGAACCTCTAGCAATCCGAAGGAACTGTGAGAATTCCTTGGGGTAGAACCGCCCGAATCCCTCAGCAATGTTTCGACAACTTGATCTGGATGCCGACCTGAGCTGATTGAACAGGTCGAAGTCGTCTGATGGTTTCCTGGTCGACAGGATCTTGGCGACCTCGTCCGCCAACTGGCGACTCAATTGCCAAGCATCAAGCTCCTCGTACAGCCGCGCTCCCACGGCGCCAAACG
>CAZLJG010000390.1:0-2904 GCA_964559545.1 uncultured Solibacteraceae bacterium
CGTGGGCGCAGGTGACCTGGGGCGGTGCGCGCTCGGGCGTGGTCGCCGGCGTTCGAGCCGTGGATGCCAGGCGCCCTGACACACGCTGGCTCGCGCCGTGGTTGCTGGCGGAGCATCGGCTCGGCCGCGTCACGCTGCGAGCGAGCGCCGGGGCCTCGCGCCAGTTGCCGCCACTCGAGGCATGGGCGGCGTCCCTCGAACCGGTCGTGTCTGAACGGGCTCGCGGCGTGGACGGCAGCCTCGAACTGCGACTCGGCAGTCGCGCGCGAATCCAGGTCACGGGCTTCGCCCGCGACGAACGCGACATCCTGCGCCCACTCGGTGAAGAGCGTGTGGTCAACGGCGCCTTCCGCCCGGCCCCGACGTTTCCGGTCGTGGGCTCGCGGCTCGACGGCACCAGCCGCGGCGTGGATGTCGTCCTCCAGCGTTCTTCCGCGCCAGGGGCGGCTGGCCTGACCGGCTGGATCGCATACACCTGGGCCCACACGCGCTACGAGGATCGGGGCAGTCTCGAGACATTTGACGGCGACTACGACCAGCGCCACACCATCAACGTCTTCCTGCAGCAGCGCCTCTCCTGGCGCTCCGCCGTGAACGCCAAACTCCGCCTCGGCAGCAACGTGCCCGTCGTCGGCTACTTCACCGGCGACACCACACGCTTGTTTTCGGGCGAGACGCGCAACGCGGTGCGTCTGCCGTGGTACGTGCGCCTCGATCTGCGCGCCAATCGATCGTTCGCAATCAAGGGGCGACGCCTCACGCTGTTTGCAGAAGTGGTGAATGCGCTGGGCCGCCGCAACCTCGGGCAGGCCGATGGCTTCATCCGTCTGCCGAGCCTCGAAGCCGTCGTCTACACGGAGAAACTCGTCCCGCGAATTCCATCGGTCGGATTCCTGATCGAGTTTTAAGAGCTCACCATGAGGGGCCATGAGGGACCATGAGGCTGCAAGCGTCTTGAGACGCGGGGTTGAGCGCCCGGCAATGCCGGGCGCTGTGAGGGGAGGGTGAGGCCCACACGAAAGCACCGCTCCACTACGCCACGAGGTGTTTTCGTGTGGGCCTCGCCCTCCCCTCACCGTGCCGCTAACGCGGCACTCAACCCCTCACCTTCATGGCCCTTCATGGCCCTTCATGGTGAATAATCCTGGTGGACGTTCCCAAGTGACTGCCATGAGACACCTGCTGGCTCTTGCCGTCGTGTGTGCTGCCGGGCTCGGGCTCGAGGCACAGCAGCCGACCTTTCGCGGCAGCACGCTGGTGGTGCCGCTCGATGTGCGGGTGACGGACCGGAACGGGCGCCCCATCACCGACCTCACCGCCGCGGACTTCACTGTCATCGAGGACAAAATCCCGCAGCGAATCACCCAATTTGTAGTGCAGAC
Source organism: uncultured Solibacteraceae bacterium (assembly GCA_964559545.1). GTDB lineage: Bacteria > Acidobacteriota > Vicinamibacteria > Vicinamibacterales > SCN-69-37 > SYFT01. The sequence goes on from CAZLJG010000390.1 coordinate 1,383, forward strand.
GTACGAGCCTGGGGAGCCGAAGCCGCTATCGATCGGCACACGGTTCATGGATGCGCAGGCGGCACCGCCGACACAACGAACGTTTCTTCTGGTGCTGGGCCGCGGGCGCCTGCAGTACCCGGGCAAGGGGGTGGATGGAGCCATTCACTTCGTCAAGAACCGGCTGCTGCCACAGGACCATGTCGCGGTGCTGGCGCTGGGTCGCGCGACCCCGTTCACGACCGATCACGGCCGCATCCTCACGGTGCTCGAGCGATTCAAGGCGCAGCATGAAGACGTCGAAGCCACGATTCGGTCCGCGACCGAGGGCCTCGCCGGCGTTTATGGCACTCGCGAGTACCCGCGATCAGTCACGTCGGCGATTGACAGGGTTTTTGGGGCCGACCTGGTTCCGCTTCCGGAGGGCGTTGTGCCAAACGCCCAGAGCAATGCCACACGGGAACTGAGAGCGGCATCAGCACTGCTTCGAGAGACCGCTGTCGCGGGCATGAACCTGCTGCCAGAAGTCATGAAGGAAAGCGAAATCCTCGGGGCCTCCGGCTCGTTCGACGACTATGTCGCCACCACCGTCCAGTCTGGCCACGACCTCGAAGCCCTGTATCGCGGTATCGACTACCTGAAATACCTGGATGGCGAAAAACAGATCGTCTTCTTCTCACCCTCAGGCGTCACCCTGCCCAGTGCCGACGACGACCGGAGCCTCGCGGCGGTCGCCGCCGATGCGCGCGTCGTCATGAACTTCGTGACCACCGGCGGTACCGGCATCTCCGGATTCAACTGGGCAAACGCCACCTCGCAGCGGGTGTCCGAGCTCACCGGTGGCTACTTCACAAGCTTGTCGTACGCCTCGCAGGCGATGGACCGCATCGACAACATGTCGCGCCATTCGTACCTGCTTGGGTATTCACCGACCAACATCACGTGGGACGGCAAGTACCGGCGTGTCGAAGTCAGGGTCAACCGGCCTGGTGCGCGCGTCTATTACCGGCACGGCTACTTCGGTCACCCGTCGCGCCCACCGATGAACCGGGCGGCCGTGGTCAGCTTGACCCGCATCTCGTCGGCATCGAGAATTTCTCAGCCGATTACCGACATCGGGCTGGCCGACGTGTTCGCATCGCCCACCACCGGTCCGGGAGGCGCGCGGCAGACGCTCATTGAGTTCACGTTGAAGGGTGACCGTATCCACTTCACGCAGGAGGGCGATCAGTGGCTCGCCAAGTTCGACATCGCCGTATTCATCGGCGATGAACGCCAACTCCTGGTCGGCCAGACGTGGCACACCGCCGAACTGAAGATCGATGCCGCGCGCCATGCGCGCTACGTGCAGGGCGGACTCCCCATCACACTCCGCATCCCGATCCGACGTTCCGCATCCAACGCCAAGATCATCGTCTACGACTACGGCACCGATTTGCTTGGGTCGATCAGCGTACGCGTCCGCCGGAAGTAGGCCGCGTCAGACCGTCAGCCAGATCAAGGTCAGCACACTGGCGGCGATCACGGTCCAGCCCACATGCCG
>CAZLJG010000391.1:0-2887 GCA_964559545.1 uncultured Solibacteraceae bacterium
GCAGTCGAATCGCGGTCCTCACCATGTCGACCCACTCAGCCAGGGCGTGACGAAGGAGCGCGAGAAATCCACGGCGCTGCGCAACGTCACGGCAGCCTTCGCCAAACGTGTCGAGGCAATCGACGGCCCACGCCTCGCGCCAACGAGCCGGATACAGGCGCACGAGCGACGAAGTGACAAGGAGGACCGCCCGCAGCGTGACCGTCCTCATGACTCCCTCAGCATTTGTGACGGATCCACCTGCATCGCCGTGCGGGCCGGGGACCACGCGGCGGCAAGCGCCACCGCGACGACCACCGCCACCACGATGCCCCACGTCAATGGATCGAGGAACGTCACGCCGTACTGCACGGACGCGAGCCACCGGGCCAGGCCCCAGCCGGCGCCGAGACCGGCGACCAGTCCTGCCAGCGTGACCACCAACCCGTCGCGCAGGACAAGTCGTCGCAGGTCGGACGGGTGTGCACCAAGCGCCGCCCGGATACCGAACTCACGGCGACGACGGCTGACCGCGTAGGCCAGCACACCGTACAGACCTGCGGCGGTCGCCAGCAGCGCGAGCGCCGAGAATCCACTCGCAACCACCGCGGCCAAGCGCGGCCGTGAGAGTTGCTCGAGGAAGTCGTCGGACAACGGTGTCAGGCTGGTGACTTCGATCCCCGCGCTGACCGACGTGATGGCATCCCGGATGCTCGCATCGGATGCACAGGGCACGGCACAACGAATCCCGAGGTTCATGGCGGTTGTGGCCGCGGCCGATGAGGACTGGAGCATGTAGAACTCCGGTTGGTCTTCGCGGGGTTCCGTCACAGAGTTCCGGATTTCTGTGGCGACGCCGACGACGTGATACGTGCGCTTCCACAAGGTGATGGTGTGATTGACCGGCGACATGTCCCCAAACAACTGGCGGGCGAGCTTTTCACTGACGACGACGGCCTGGGGATCGTCACCGGGCTCGAAGCCCCGACCATCGGTCATGCGGATGCCGAAGGTCTCGAAGAACCCCGGGGACACGGCATAACTGCGCATGAGTTCGATGGCCACAGGAGGGGACGCCGTCACATCGGTCTGCACGGTGAATCCGAAGTGGATCGACCCGTTATCCGGGGGCACGTCGGATGTCCGGGTCACGCGTTCGATCCCCGGCAGCGATTGAAGGCGTGCCTCAATCGCCGTTCCGAGGACCGACGCCGATGCACCGCTTGCGGTAGGCATCGACAGGGCGGCGACCCGGACCCGGTCGGTGTCGAGTCCGCGATCCGCGTTGACGAGATTGACGAACGAACGCACGTGCAGTCCGGCCGACGCGAGCACGGCGACGGCCATCGCCACTTCCACCACCAACAACCCTCGCGTCATCCGGCGTGATGCGGCGGAGTCCGTGCCGCCGCGCGACTGCCCGATGGACGCGTGGACATTTGGGCGCGTCCCGAGCCACGCGGCTGGGAGCCCGGCGAGCAACACGGCAAGGAATCCCAGGGCCGACGTGGCGAGAATCGCGCGGGGATCGATGTTCAGTTCATTGAGGGTGCGCCACAGCAGGTCCTCTGGCAGCGTCACACGGGCGAGCGCGACAAGCGCATAGGCGAGCCCGAGACCGAAGATTGTGGCGCAGACTCCGACTGCGACGTTCTCAAGGAGAACCTGGCGCAGCAGCCGCAATCGCGATGCGCCGAGGGCGGAACACACACCGAACTCGGCGCGGCGGGCTGATGTGCGCGCGAGGATCAGGTTGGTGACATTCGCACACAAGAGAATGAACACAAGGCCGACGCCGATGGCCAGGGAGATCATCGACTCTCGCGAGTAGTCGTCGAGTTGACTGCCAAGAGGACGGGACATGACCTCCGTAGGACCGGCCAGCGCGGAGACAACGTCCGCAGCGGCACGGTCCGTTTCGGCTGGTGGCATGCCTGGCTGCCGGCGCACGTGCACGAGCAGTTGCGAGCGCTGCGATGCGGGCGACGGTCGATCGATATCGAGCGGCCGCCAGATCCCATCACCACGAATCGGGTACCGCACGCCGGCCGGCATCACCCCCACCACGATCGTCGGCCGCCCGGACATGTCGACTGTCCTCCCGACGATTGCTGAATCGGCGACGAACACCTCACGCCACACCGCTTCTGAGATCAGCACGTAGTCGGCGTTCCCATCAACGCCTTCACCGGCGATGAACTCACGGCCAAGAAGCGGAGTCACGCCGAGCTCGGCGAACGTGCCCGGCGTAACGAAGGCTCCTATGCGTTCATCCGGTCCGTTGGGTCCCTGGAATTCGCCGCGGGCATTGATCACGGTCGGAAGCACGGCAGCGAAGTGACCGCTGTCGCGCCATGCGCGCACCACAGTCAGGTCGAGCCGGGCTTTGCCGGTCCGAATCCACAGGCTGGAGAGTGCTTCGGGATCGCGGAAGGGCGCAGGGCGCACGAGGAACGCGTCGACCACCGTGAACATCGCGGAGGTCACGCCGATCGCGAGTGTCAGGAGGGCGATCGCACCGAGCGCCGCCCGCGGCTGGCGCACCAACCGTCGCCACCCATTCACGACATCGTCGAGAAGATGCTGCATCACTGATCCTGACTTTGGAGGTGTACGTGGCGAGTAGCCACCGGTGATGGGTGTCTGTCTTCCGAGTCGCGCGCGAATCACGGCGCGCGCCAGGTCAAGGCATTCGAGGAGGCCGATGAGCGCCACTCCAGGAAGCCCGTGCCTGCGGCGCGCGTCGGCGCAGACGTCGCGCAGCGTCGCCAACACATCGGGGTGCAGCATCACGCGCCTGTCGTGTCGCTCAGGACGTGTTTGCGACGGGCGTCGCCGATCAAGGCTTCCAGACGGCGGGCCTCTGCCCGGAGTACCTCGTCGCCCAGGGCCGTCAGCCGGTAGTACC
>CAZLJG010000392.1:0-2887 GCA_964559545.1 uncultured Solibacteraceae bacterium
ATGGGGTCCACGTTCGAGGCCCGGCGAGCCGGCAGGTAGGTGGCGGCGAGACCGACGGTCCCCATCACCAGCACCGTCACGCCAAAGGTCAGCATGTCAAAACGCTCCACGCCGAAGAGCAGGCTGCCCATCGCGCGCGTCGAGAAGGCTGCCAATCCCAGCCCGAGGAGGACACCAATGCCCACCACCTTGGCACCCTGGGCGACCACCATCCGTCTCACAGCGCCTGTTTGCGCACCCAGTGCCAACCGTACGCCGATCTCTCGCGTGCGTTCCGACACGACATAGGACAACACGCCATAGAGGCCGATTGCGCCGAGGATCAGGGCCAGCGTGGACACAAACGCGAGCGTCATCGTCGTGAAGGAGAGCGGCAACAACTCGCGCTGGGCCAGTTCCGCCATCGTGTACGCGCGATACATCGGCGCTTCGGGCGCGACGTCACGCACGATGGCCCGAATGTCCGCAGCAATGGTCTCGGCTCGGGCAGTCTTGACGACGTAAGCAGGCGACGAGAGCCTCCACTGCGTCGGCAGTTGCCCCTGCAGCGGGAAGTAGACCAGCGGCGTCCCCGTCTCCCTGAAGTTCTCCTGCATCACATCGTCAACCACGCCGACGACGGTTTCCCAGGTCGCGAGGCCTTCGCGTTGCAGCCGGCGGCCAATCGGATTCTGATCGGGCCACAAGGTGCGCGCGGCCGTGCGACTGATGACGACGTTGCCGAGGGTGGACGTCGAGTCCTCCCGCGTGAAGCCGCGACCTGCCAGCACATCAATGCCCATCGTCTGGTAATAGTCGAGCCCGGCGTAGGTGATGCTGACGAGTGTGCCGGGGCCTTCGGCGGTGGCATCTGTGCGGATACGCGCGGAGTTGAGCCCCTCGTCGAGCGGGACGTTTTCGATGACTCCGACGGATTGCACACCGGGCAGCGCGCGCAGGCGATCTGCAAAGCCAAGAATGAACTGGGCGTAGGTGGGCCCGTCGGTCAGTGCCGGTTGGTCGGGGGCGATCTGGAACGTGAAGATGTCGTCTGTCTCGTACCCGGGATCGACAGCGCTCAACTGGGCGTGACTTCGCATGAGGAGCCCGGAACCGATGAGCAGCACGAGGGCGAGCGCGGTCTGCGCCACGACGAGCGCATTGCGCGCAAACAGCCGGCCGCGCGTGGCGCCGCGACTGCCATCACGCAAGCGCGACAGCGACGGACGCGAGGCGCGAAACGCAGGCCACAGGCCACAAAGCAGGCCCGCAAAAAGCGCGAGGCCGCCGGTGAAGAGCACTGTCTGCAGATCCACCCGGATCTCGGACAGCCTCGGCAGGCCTTCAGGCGCAAACTGCAGGAAGGTGGGCACTGCGGTCCTGGCAAACAACACAGCCACGAGTCCGGCGCCAAGCGCAATGAGCAGCGTTTCTGCCATCTGCACGCGAAGCAGTTGACCGCGTTGGGCGCCAATGGCTTGTCGCACTGCCATTTCGCGCTGCCGTCCCTCCGCCCGCACCAGGAACAGGTTGGCGACGTTGGCGCACGCGACGAGCAGGACAAATCCTGCCGCCCCAAACAACAGCCACAACGACTGCGAGGACTGACCGACCAGCTGTTCCGCAAGGGGCCGCACGACGGCGATGTACTGCTCCATCAACCGGGCGTACCCGGCGGTGCCACCGAATCGGCCCGGCAACTCTTTCGCCAGGCTCGTCATCTCGCGTGCGGCGTCTTCCTGCGAGACACCGGGCTTCAAGCGCGCGACCATCCCGGCGCCGAATCGCCCTGGCACGAGTCCGGCTTCGCGGATACTGCCCGTCATCCACAACAATGTGTTGTCAGTCGGAAAGCGGAACTCGGGGCCCATGACGCCGACAATGGTGAGGACGGAGCCGCCCATGAAGTGCGACTGTCCAATCACGTCGTCCCGACCGCCGAACCAGCTCTGCCAGAGCGCGTGACTGATCACGGCGCTGCGATCACTGTCTGCCTCTGAGGGCAGTCCTCCAAGAATGGGCGTGGCGCCCAGCAGCGAAAAGATGTTCCAGGTTGGCGCGGCCATCCGGATGCGTTCGACGCGGTCGTTCACACGCAGTGTGCTCGTGAACGACTGAATCAGCGCGACGTCCTCGACCGTCCGCGCGCGCTGGCGGTAGTGGAGGAAAAACTCGGAGGAGACGCCGAACTCCTCGGGAAAGTCGGACCCCGGCGCGGTGCTGGCGACATACACGAGGCGGTCCGGCTCGGCGAACGGCAGCGGTCGAATCAACACGGCATTGACCACGCTGAAGATGCCGGCTGTGACACCGATGGCTAGCGCCAGTGTGAGCACCGTCACTGTGGCGAATCCGGGCGAGCGCTTCAGTGCGCGAAGGGCGTACACCAAGTCCAAACGCCACTGATCGAGGAGATGTCGCATGTCAAAAGCCTTTCGCGGGCTGAGTGAGGTGTGCCAGGTGGGACGGACGCGTTCCGCGAGCGCCGCGCCCAGGAGATTGAGGACGGACGCGCCTGCGACGCGGGCCGCGGCCCAACGTCCCCGGAGGCGCGCCGTGGCGATGTCGTACATCGCCTGATCGACGAGGTCGTCGCCGAAGGCCACACGAAATGCCGCCGGGTGCAGCCGGGTGCACAGCCGGAGAATCCGCCTCACGCGCGCCTCGACGAGCCAAGCCGCCGTTCGGCATGGGCGGCCGCTTCCCGTAGCACACGGGCCTGTTCGGCCAGCGCACGTTTTCCGGACGCGCTGAGGGTGTAGTAACGGCGGGCGAGCCCGGGGTGCGCCGTACCGTCATCGGCCGCAGGGGCCTCGCGCACGAGGCCGTCGGTCATCAGCCGGGCGATGACGCGATACAACGTGCCGGCCAGGGGGACCTGCGTGCCGCCCGAATCGGCCGCCACGGC
>CAZLJG010000393.1:0-2872 GCA_964559545.1 uncultured Solibacteraceae bacterium
ATTGGGCACGCTCTCGATGCCGGAACCCGGCGGCGAGTCGTCGCACACCGTCGCGAATGTCACGTTCACGCAGCCCGCCGTACCCCAGCACCAGACCCTCGCGCGCTAACGGCTCGATACAAAAGCGCGAGAGTGGTGTCACGCTCACGCCTACGGCGGCCGCTGCGGCCATCGCCGCACGTTCGGTGCGCCCCTGTTCCAGCCAAAGGACCACCGCCCGGCCGGCATCGGCGGGTTCCAGGGTCGCCATGCCGTCCATTTCGGCTGCCACCGCCGTCTGCAGCGCCTCCAGTCGCGCGCGATACGCCGTTCGCACGCGCCGGATATGGCGATCGAAGTGTCCTTCGTTGAGGAAGTCGGCTAACGCCGCCTGTTCCAGATAGGGCGAGGAAAAATCCTGCGCCTGACGCGCAGCCACACACGCGTCGAGGAGCGACGGAGGAACCACGAGGTACCCGAGGCGCAGCGACGGAAACAGGAGCTTGGTGAACGACCCGACGTGTACGACCGAGCCCGACTCGTCGGGCGCCTTTAACGCACCGACTTGCCGGGCGGCATATCGAAACTCGCTGTCGTAATCATCCTCAAGGATCCACCGCCGATCGTCATCCGCCGCCCACGCCAGTAGCGCACGGCGACGGGCTTCACTCATCACACCCCCAAGCGGCATCTGACGCGCGGGCGTCACAAAAGCCAGGCGCGCGTCCGGTGCGCGCTGAACCCCGGCGTCAACACGGAGGCCTTCGGTGTCAACGGGCACGGGAACCACGCGGGCGCCCGCCGCCACAAAGGCCATACGCGCTCCGGTGTACCCGGGGTTTTCGATCCAGACAGCGTCTCCGGGATCGAGCAGGATGCGGGCCATCAGGTCCAGGCCATGCTGCGCGCCCTGGGTGATGACGATCTCGTCGGCCGTGCATGGGAGGCCGCGTGCGCGGCCGACGTACGACGCGATCGCCTCGCGCAGGTCCTTCAACCCGCGCGGGTCGCCGTACCCCAGTGCCCTCGGTGGCGAGCGTTGCCAGCGCTTTGAAAGCAGCCGGCCCCAGACGTCGGTGGGAAACAGATCGACGGCCGGCTGGCCGGTCGCAAACGGCCGCGGCCCTTCAAGGAACGGCGGCGGCATAACCGTCAGGCCGTGGGTCTCAACGATCGCGCGCCCCCGCGCAGAGATGGCGCGCCGTCGCAATGGCGCTTTTGTCGCCGGCCCGGCGGAACCACCGGGCTTCAGGTCGGACACGCGCGCCACCCGCGTCGCACTGCCGCCACGCGCATCGAGCCACCCCTCCGCGCGCAGGTGGTCGTACGCGAGCACGACCGTCGCACGCGCGACCTTCAGATCAGCCGCAAGAGCGCGGGAGGACGGCACCGCCGTGCCGGCAGGCAGCCGTCCCTGTTCGATCGCGAGCCGGAGCTGCCTGTGGATCTGCTGATGCAGGGGCACACGCGACCGTCGATTCAGGGTGACCAACCAGATTTTCACGCGAACAGACTGCCACAAGTGGACTGGTCACTGTGCGGCAAGTGGGCTGGTCGGTCCGTGCCGTGACGCCGTAGCGTCAGGGCGAGGGATGAATGTCATGAGTGGACTACTTCAGGATGTGCGCCTGTCGGTGAGGCAACTCGCAGCCAGACCAGGGTTTGCCGCCGCGGCGATTGTGACGCTGGGTCTGGGCATCGGCGCGAACACAGCCATCTTCTCGTTGGTCAATGCCGTGTTCCTGCGTCCGATGCCGATCGCGGATGTGGATCGCGTGGTCAACATCTACACCACCGATTCCCAGAACCAGCAGCCGGGATTTTTTGCCTACCTCGGCGTGTCGTTCCTGAACCTTGACGATATTCGCGAAGGGACGCGCGATCTCTTCGCGGGCATCGCGACGGCGAGCGGTGTCGGACTGGCGCTGACGACACCCGATGGCGCGCAGCCGGTTGCAGGTCAGATGGTCTCAGCGAACTACTTCGACGTCCTGGGTGTGCAACCCCACATGGGCCGTGGGTTCCTGCCTGAAGAAGACGTCGTCGGCACCGGTCAACGGGCCGTGGTGCTCAGTCACTCCTACTGGCTGCGTCAGTTTGGTGGCGACACGAACATTCTGGGCACCACCATCTCGCTCAACAACGTGCCGTTCACGGTGGTGGGTGTCGCGCCGGCCGGATTCAAGGGCACACAAGCCATTGCCGCACCCGATCGTGTGTGGATCACCCTTGGCGTGTATCAGGACGTGACGTCAGGCTTGTACCGCAACATCTTCCGGTTGCGCCGGGCGGTTGTGGGACAACCATTTGGGCGTCTCGCGGACGGCGTATCGATGGCGCAGGCGCAGGCGGCCGTCGGCGTCATCGGCGATCGACTCGCGAAGGAATATCCGATGGACAACGGCAGCCGCACGTTCCTGCTCCAACCACTGGCCGAGACGGCCGTGGGGATCAACCAACGCGGCCAGTTCCTCCAGGCCGGGTCACTGTTGATGACGGTCGTGGGAGTGGTGCTGCTCGTCGCCTGTGTAAACCTCGTGAGCCTGCTGCTGGCCCGCGCGGCCACCCGTCGAGCCGAGATGACGGTGCGCGTGGCGATGGGTGCAGACCGGCAGCGACTGGTGCGGCAATTGCTCACGGAGAGTCTGGTGCTGGCGGTGGCCGGCGCCGCGCTCGGGCTCCTGATCGCGTACTGGGGCACCCAGTGGCTCTGGTCCATGCGGCCACCCAACTTCCCCGCGGATGCGGTTGATCTGGGCTTCGACTGGCGCGTCTTCACATTCACGGGCGGCGTGTCGATTGGCGCGGCCCTCATCTTCGGACTGATTCCTGCGTGGCGGGCCACACGTGTGGATCTGGCGCAGGTGCTGCGTGCGGCGGGACGCAGTGGGCA
>CAZLJG010000394.1:0-2865 GCA_964559545.1 uncultured Solibacteraceae bacterium
CCATCCGTCGAACAACATCGTGATGGCGATCCACACGAAGAGTGCGCCGATGGGCCAGGCGACCGCGCGTGGTTCCCACAACCCGATGGCGGCCACGACGAGGAAGAGTGTGCCGAGCAGCAGCAGGGGGCCGGCCTCGAAGTCTTCGAGGGGACGGCTGCCGGTGACTGCGGCGCCAAGGCTGCGCGCCACACCGGTCACTTCGCGCACGACTCGCCGGGCGGACCGCCGCGCGCGGCCACGGCGTGGCGCCGGCGACACCATCAGGCGCCCGCGTGGCCCCACGGAAATCGTCGTGGTGGACGCAAGGTCCTCCTGGAAGTGCGCCTCCATCACGGCGGCAATGCCCGCGTCTTCGATCATGACGTCGAGCTCCCAGTTGCCGAGCCACGAGTTGATGTTGAGGTTGGTCGAGCCGACGCGCACCCAGCGGTCGTCAGCGACCGCCGACTTCGCATGCATCATCGATCCCGTCCACTCGTAGACGCGCACGCCGCCGTCCACCAGCGATCGATACAACGTGCGCGCCACCGGCACCGTCCACCCCACGTCGCTGCCGTGCGGGAGGAGCAGGCGCACGTCCACGCCATCCTGCGCCGCGCGCGTCAACGCGCTGGCATACGGACCGTGGCCGATGAAATACGCGTCGGTGATCCACAGTCGCTCACGCGCGACTGCGGCGATGAGCAGATCCATCCGCAACATGTCGGCGGAGAAGGGTTCGGTCGGCACGATGCGAAGACTGACGGTGCCTGCAGGCGCGGGTGTGATCCGCGCCTCTGGTTCCAGCCCGGTCATGTCGCCGCCGCACAGTCGCCAACTCTCCGCAAACGAGTCCTCGGCGTGCGCCACGGCCGGTCCGCGGATTTCCACCGCGGTGTCGCGCCAGGGCTCGCGGCCCTTTGCGGGAACGCCTTCCCACGCTTCGCCGATGCACAGGCCGCCGATGAAGGCGACCTCGCCGTCCACCGCCAGCAGTTTCCGATGGTTGCGCCGCACCCAGCCGAACGTCGCCTTGATCGAGGGCGGGTTGAACACGCGCGCCTCTCCGCCGGCCAGCTCGAGCGGACGGAACAGCCCGCGCATGCGACTGATACCCGCACCGAACCAGTCGTAGATCAGGCGCACGGTGACGCCCTCGCGGGCTTTTGCGGCCAGCAGATCCATGAAACGCCGGCCCACCCGGTCGTCATGGATGATGTACATCTCGAGATGGATGGTGCGGCGCGCGTCGCGGATCGCCGCTTCCCAGACGGGATAGTTTTCCCGCGCATCACGCAGCACACGCACGGCATTGCCGGCGACCAGTGGCGCGCCGGCCGTCCGGCTGAACGCCTGGTCGGCCAGGCCGCGCAGCGTGAATCCCGATGGGTCAACCGGAGGCATGGTCAGGCCGCCGGAAACCAGGCTCGAATGGTGGTGCCGCGCCCCTCGACGCTTTCGACGCCGAGTGCGCCGCGGTGGTAACGGACGATGCCCTGGACCGACGCGAGTCCCAGACCACGGCCCGTCGTTTTTGTCGTGAAGAACGGATCGAACATGCGCGCGGCGGTCTCGGGCGACATGCCCGACCCGGTGTCGCTCACCTCGACAAACACGTAGCGTCCCGACGGGAGTGGCGTGGCCGGCACCGGCCGTTCGCCGGCGGGCCGCGGCAGACGTTCGATCCCCGTGCGCAGCGTGACACGCCCCGTCGAGGCTGGGTCGACCGCCTCAGTCGCATTCACCACGAGGTTGAGGATGACCTGCCGGATCTGCGTGGCGTCGCCAAGCAGCGGTGGGAGCGGCGCATCTCCGTCGCTGCCGGGTTCATAGGCCAGGTGACAGTGCCGCGCGACTGAACTGCGAAGCAGGTCCGACATCTCGGACGCGAGCTCGTTGAGATCCACCGGCACAGCCGGGCCGGCGCCTTCGCCGGCGTAGGCCAGCATCTTCGCCACCAGATCGGCGGCGCGCTCGGCGCCCACGGTGATCGAGTGGGTCATGTCGCGCAACTCGCGTGCCTCGGGCGGCAACTTCATCGCCAGCATGTCGGCGTTGCCCATGATCCCAGCCAGCAGGTTGTTGAAGTCGTGGGCGAGGCCGCCAGCCAGCAACGTCAGGCTCTCGACGTGTTGTTGTTCCTGCAACCGTCGGTCGAGGCCGAGGCGCTCTTCTTCCGCGCGCAGTTGCTCGGTGATGTCGCGGATCACCACCAACCACCCCGCCAACTGCCCATCGTCATTGGTAATGGGCGTGACGGCCGCGTCGTACACCCGATCGCCTTCACGAATGACCGAGGGGCCATCGGCGTGACGGGTGTCACCACTCACCAGTCGCGGCCACCAGGGGAGAGCGGTAGCCGCCGGCTGGCCCGGCGGTACGTCGCCCACAAGTTTGCGTGCGGCCGCATTGAGGTCGAGCACGCGATAGTCGGCGTCGAGCACAAACACGGCATCCACAAATCGATCAAACAGCAGACCGCGTGCCACCGGCATCAGGTTGAGCAGATACCGGCTGAACAGACTCCACCCGAAGATGCCACCCGAGAGGGCGAAGCCCATCGGCGTGTAGTCCGGCGTGAGACGCGCGAGATACAGCGCGTTTGCGATCAGGGGGACGGTGGACGCGATCGCCAGCGCCAGCACCTGGCTGCGGTACTGCGGGGGGCTCTCCTGCAGCGATCGCAGCACGTGCCAGGTGCCGATCACAATCAGGACGTACGAGTAGACGACGGAGGCCCAGAACAGGGGACCGTAGAAGTACGAGACCCCGTCAGCCGGGTTGTCGGTGTTCTGACTCACCCCGGTCCAGTAGAACCCGCTGGTACCGTTGATGAGGACTTCGGCCACGACAACGGCGGGGAGCAGGAACATCCCGGCTTCC
>CAZLJG010000395.1:0-2861 GCA_964559545.1 uncultured Solibacteraceae bacterium
GCCAGGCGGCGGCGTCGCCGGGTCGGGCATGCGGATCTGAATGAGCCGTTTCTCGGACGTGGCTCTGACGACGGCTTCGAGTTCCGTCGCCACGGTGCCCGACGGGTCAGCCCGCAGCCGTGCCAGCAGTTGTTCCTGCTCGGAAACGTCCCTTCTCCGATAACTATCCCGACGCCACGACGCATTGAACTTGAAGGCGGTCAGGCGTCCGGAGCCTGCGATGTGGGCTCCGTGTGCGCGTGCCCGCTCAAGGAACTCTGCGTCGACGGGCACCGCACAGTCAGCCGGGAGCTTCCACAGACCCATTCGCTCGGTCAGGGCACGACGATGCAGCAGCGATGTTGGTGGATAAAAATCGATCGGCCGGTCGCGTCCATCCACGAGTGCGCCGGTGACTGCGCGAATGCCGGAGCCCGGCGGACCGTAGAGCAGTGCCATCGAGCACACGATGTCGCTGCCGGTTTCCTCCAGACAGGAAATCAGTGACTGCAGGTGATCCGGATGCCACACGTCGTCGTGTCCGAGATACGCGATGTACCGGCCGGCTGCGAGTGACAGACCGTGGTTGTTGGGGCCGCTCTGACTCGCGACACGTACCGGAAGGTTGTGCCACTGGACGCGGGGATCTGTGAACGAGCGCACGACGTCGGCGGAATCATCGGTGCATGCGTCACCAATCACCTGGAGTTCGAGGTCGTGATCTGTCTGCGCGAGCACTGACGCGATCGAGCAGCGCAGCGCCGCACTCCAGTTGTAGGTCGGAACAATGACAGTCGTCGCCGGTGCCACGGCGGATTACCAGCGGAACGGAATCAAGGGCGAGTCGAACGGTAACCGGCACTTGTCCGGATCGTCGTGTCGATAGATGTTGGTCGGCATGTTCACGAACGCCGTCCGGTCGTCACCGACGTTCTGAATACCATGTGCGACGAAGGCGGGAATACGCAGAAATGTCGGCGCATCCGCACCCACGTTGAGCGTGACGAGCGCCCCGGCAGTGGGTGAATCGCTACGGAGGTCGTAGAGCGCGATACGGAGGCGCCCCGCGGTAAAGCACAAACGATCCGTCTGCCGCTCGTGGAACACCCATGCGCGAATGGACCCTGGTGCGCAGAACACCTGATAGACGTGCACGATGGGTTCGATGGGTTCCTCGCGGGTGGTCAGTAGCTCGACCAGGTCGCCGCGCTCGTCTGAGGCGATCGGCAGCGCCCAGGCATGACACCCATGGATGCGTCCTGCCACGACATCGCTCAGCACCCTGGCAACTTTCCGCTTGGGTGCGTCGGGTTGGAACTGGCGACGGACGTCGTCTAACGCTGGGTGAGTCATGGGTGCGCTATTACCGCCGGGGCGCACCCGCGCTGTCAATCGGTATTATTCGGGATGGCCCGGGCGGCGTTCGAGTGCCGCATGGATGAGTGACAGCAGAGCCACACACGCCGTCGTTGTGGCCAGCGTCCGTGGACCAAGACTGATTTGTTCAAATCCGTGCGCATCCAGCGCCGCGAGTTCGAACCCGTTCCACCCGCCTTCCGGGCCGACGGCGAGGAGCACTCGTTCCTGTGGCCGAATCTTTCGCAACGCGCCCGCAATCGTCGCCGATGAATCCGGATGGGCCATGAGCCGCCGCCCCTTCGGGAACAACGTCGGAAGTTCGTCCTCAAGCAGCACCTTGAATCGCTTGTGGACCGACACCCGCGGCACATGGGTGTCCCGCGCCTGCTGAAGGCCGGTGATGAGCAGCGGCCGGTAGCCCTCTTCCTGGAGGATGTGTGTATCGAAGTAGTCGCGTTCGACCTTCTCCGCGTTGGTCAGGATGATCTGTCCCACGCCCAACTCGGCCAGTGGCGCCCACAGCCGGCGCATCACCTTTGGCCTCGGTAACGCCAGCAGAATGTCGACCCTCGGCCGCGGTGGCGCGGCCTTCTCAAGCGCACATTGCAACGTGACGCGGCCGTCACCAAGCCCCGCCACCGTCGCCGTGCCCACGGGCCCATCAATCACACCGACACGCACCTCACTACCGACACCTACCTTCAGCACCGAGATCATGTGCTTCGCGCGAACGTTCGCGACGTCGGCGACACCGTCGGCGCGAATCTCCGATGGCGCGAGCAGGATGATGTTCATCGAGAAGCTCCGTCAGGACACGACGTCGAACGTGTCGAACCCGTGGCCCCGGCGGATGCGGTACGCCGAGAAGTCCTTCCGATCAATCGTGAAGATGGTGCGGGTCTCGAGGACTTCGGCAGCAACCACCAACGAGGCATCGGCCAGGTCCATCGGATGATCCGAGTACTGTCTCATCAGGGCGAACGCTCTGGCGAGTGTGGGGCTATCGAGATGCCACACGGCGAGTCCCTCCCGTTCCACAAACTCGCACAGCGCCTGTGTGCCACGGCTCCCAGCGCCGAGCATGTGAAACGCTTCTGTCAGCACAGGGGCTGTCGACACGAGCGGGCCCGCGCATGTCTTGAGGAGTCGGACACATCGGGCGTGGTGCGAATCCGACTTATCGAACAACGCGACAAGTGGGCCCGTGTCGACCAGGGTCATCGCGATAACTTCTTGCGAAGCGCTTTCATCACGCCCTCACGGACATGCGCCGACGATGCCACGGACGTGCCGCCTGGGCCGATGTCGAGTGACTGATAAACGTCGTAGGGAGTCCGCGCTGCCCGGTCCTTTACCTGGGCCCGCAGCGTACGCAGGCCTTCCTTCAGGGCCTCCGAAATCGGCAAACCGGTAGCCTCACGCACCTCCCGGAGTGCAGCTTCGGCTTCATCGTCCAATCTGACCGTGCGCGTCGCCATCGGGAGCCTCCTGTAATACGAACTGTATTACGTTAAGCCTGTCCG
>CAZLJG010000396.1:0-2858 GCA_964559545.1 uncultured Solibacteraceae bacterium
ATCCAGAACCAGTTCGAGCCCAGGCGATCCCAACGGCCGTAGTGATGCGTGGGCCAGGACCAGCGCGACCCGCCAACCCACGAGTAGCCGAAGCCGACCACAAAGCTCCAACGTCCACCGGAGTAGGGACGCCAATCAAAACCAACGCGCGGGTACCAGACCCACCCGTGTGAGTGGTGATGGTGCCACGCACCATGACGGTCAAACACCCCGCCGTAATACCGCAGCTCGGTCGGGAGATACCGCGCCGACTCCACGCCGTACCGGTCACCATCCAGGCTGTCGGTCCAGCGCTCGAATTCATCGCGTGGTGCGGAGAAGGCATACGGGAGCGATGGCGCATACCCGGCTGTCGTGAGCGCCCGCGTGCCTTCGCGCACAATCGTCCGCCCCAGATCGTTGGCCAACTCCGCCGATCCGCGGACCACGGCCACTTCGATCTCCGCATCGCCTCGTCGCGATTCCGCCAGCGTGAGGCGGTAATCGCCCTGCGTGCGGATGACGGCGTATCCGGCGATCGTGCGGACAGTCAGGCCCGCACGTGATCCGCGGTCGCGCCACTGCGCGCGGACGCGGCCCTGATGCAGATCCATGTCGCCTTCGGCGACGAACGTGACGGCCGTGTGTTCGTCGAGCGAGATGACGCTGCCGTCGTCAAACAACACTTCCACCCGGCCGCGAGTGGTGCGCAACCGGTCGCCCGCTTCGAGCGGGACGTTCTCAATATCGCGGGACGACTGGCCGCCGCGGTCCAATTCCACGTACCCATCCACGACCGACACAAACGCGGGCAGTTCATCGCCCCACCGGTCTTGCGGCTCCATGTCGTAGCGGCTTTGGTCATACCGGTCCTGTTCGAACCGGTCCTGCGGCGTGTACCGCGCCTGCGCGCCCAGGGGGATCGTTCCGATCGCCACCGCGGCCACAGTCAGAAGTTTGAAATACCGGGACATACGCGCCTCACTCCGTTCATGCAGAAAGCTGGCATAGAGCGTTACAGCAAATTCCGCGCCGAAAACCGGCGCGCCGATTTGCTGGCCCTCGGTGGCGTAGTGGCGCAGGTGGCGTAGGGGGTGTCACGGTGCGGGGACACCACCCACGCCACCGACTCTTTGCTTGACACTATTGCGCTAAGGTTTCTATAATGCCTGAGACTAAGGTTTGGCCCATTTCAAGGGCCTGCGCAGAGGAGCGTCACACAATGAGCAAGATCATCGGCATCGACCTGGGCACCACGAACTCTGTGGTGGCTGTCATGGAAGGCGGCGAAGCCGTCGTCATCACCAACTCGGAAGGCGGGCGTATCACGCCGTCGGTGGTGGGATTTTCAAAGTCGGGTGAGCGGTTGGTCGGTCAGGTCGCGAAGCGCCAGGCCGTCACGAACCCCGAGAACACCGTGTACTCGATCAAGCGGTTCATGGGCCGCCGGCACGACGAAGTCGGTGAGGAACTGAAGCTCGTGCCGTATCGCGTGGTGGCCGAAGGTGGTCACGTCGCGGTCAAGGTGGACGGGCAGGACAAGCCGTTCACGCCGCCACAAATCTCGGCGATGGTGCTCGGCAAGCTGAAGCAGGCGGCGGAGGATTACCTCGGCCAGCCGGTCAGCAAGGCGGTCATCACGGTGCCTGCGTACTTCAACGACGCGCAGCGCCAGGCGACCAAGGATGCCGGCACGATTGCCGGTCTCGAAGTCATGCGCATCGTCAACGAGCCGACGGCCGCGGCGTTGGCGTATGGCCTCGACAAGAAAAAGAACGAGACGATCGTCGTGTATGACTTCGGCGGCGGCACGTTTGACGTGTCGGTGCTGGAAGTCGGCGAGGGTGTTGTTGAGGTCAAGGCGACCAACGGCGACACGCACCTCGGTGGTGACAACCTCGACCAGCGGGTGATGGACTGGATCGTCGCGGAGTTCAAGAAGCAGGAAGGCATCGACCTCTCGAAGGATCGCATGGCCCTGCAGCGCCTGAAGGAAGCGGCGGAGAAGGCCAAGATCGAACTCTCGTCGGCGATGGAGACCGAGATCTCGCTGCCGTTCATCAGCGGCGATGCCACCGGTCCCAAGCACCTCAACCTGAAGCTCACGCGCGCCAAGCTCGAGGCCCTCGTCGAGGATCTCGTGCAGCGCACGATGGGCCCGGTGAAGCAGGCGCTGGCCGACGCCGGCGTGAAGCCCTCCGACATCGACGAAGTCGTGCTCGTCGGCGGCTCGACGCGCATGCCGCGCGTGCAGCAGGCCGTGAAGGAATACTTCGGGAAGGAACCCCACAAGGGCGTCAATCCCGATGAAGTCGTGGCCATCGGCGCCGCCCTGCAGGGCGGGGTGCTGGCCGGCGACGTGAAGGACCTGCTGCTGCTCGATGTCACGCCGCTCTCCCTCGGTATCGAGACGCTCGGCGGCGTGATGACGGCGCGCATTCCGCGCAACACGACGATTCCGACGAACAAGAGCGAGACGTTCTCGACGGCGGCCGACAGCCAGACGAGCGTCGAGGTGCACGTGCTCCAGGGCGAGCGGCAGTTCGCCCGCGACAACCGCACGCTTGGCAAGTTCCAGCTCGTGGGCCTGCCGCCGGCGCCGCGCGGTGTGCCGCAGATCGAAGTGACGTTCGACATCGATGCCAACGGCATCGTGAACGTGTCGGCCAAGGACAAGGCCACCGGCAAGGAACAGAAGATCACGATCAGCGGTTCGAGCGGCCTCTCGAAGGACGAAGTGGACCGCATGGTCAAGGACGCCGAGGCGCACGCCAGTGACGACAAGGCGAAGCGTGAGCTCATCGACCAGCGCAACCAGCTCGACTCGCTCGTCTACTCGGTCGAAAAGACGCTGACCGAGTCGAAGGACAAGCTGCCGG
>CAZLJG010000397.1:0-2851 GCA_964559545.1 uncultured Solibacteraceae bacterium
CCGCCGGACCGGCTCCGGACCGCCACCTGACCCTCGGCCACCTCCCGATCGCCCAGAATCAGCATGTACGGCACCTTCTGGAGCTGTGCCTCCCGGATCTTGAACCCGATCTTCTCGACCCGGGCATCCAGTTCCACACGGAATCCGGCCTCTTTCAGCCGTTTCTGGACCGTCTGGCCCCATTCCAGGTGCCGGTCGGCCAGGGGCAACACGGCAATCTGGACCGGTGCCAGCCACAACGGGAACGCCCCGGCATAGTGCTCAATCAGCACCCCGATGAACCGTTCGAAGCTGCCAAAAATGGCCCGGTGGATGACCACTGGGCGGTGCTCCTGGTTGTCCGGCCCGATGTACTTGAGGTCGAACCGCTGCGGGAGCTGGTAGTCGAGCTGCACCGTGGCGCACTGCCACTTGCGGCCAATCGCGTCGGTCACGTCAAAGTCAATCTTCGGACCATAAAACGCGCCGTCGCCCTCGTTGACGACATAGGGCACGCCCGAGGCATCAAGCGCGGCCTTCAGCTCGGTCTCGGCATGGTCCCAGGTGGCCTTCTCCCCGAGGAATTCTTCGGGCCGCGTCGAAAGCTTCACGTCAAACGCGAGACCGAAGTCGCCATACACCCGTTTGACCAGCGCCATCAGGTGTTCGACCTCCGACCTGATCTGCGATTCCATGACGAAGCAATGCGCGTCGTCCTGCGAAAACTGCCGCACGCGTGTGAGGCCCGACAACACGCCGGACGCTTCGTTGCGATGCAGCGCGGTCTGCTCGTGCAGACGCAGCGGCAGGTCGCGATACGAGCGGGTCTCCATGCCGAACATCAGCATGTGGCCCGGGCAGTTCATCGCCTTCACGCCCATCGCGGACGCGTCGTCCGCCTGACCGTCGGCGCCCTTGCCCTCCACCAGGAACATGTTTTCGCGATAGTGCGCCCAGTGGCCCGAGGTTTCCCAGAGTGCTTTGTTGAAGATCAGCGGGGTCTTCACCTCGGTGTAACCGGCGGGGAAGAGCACTTCGCGCATGTAGTTCGCGAGCGTGTTGTAGAGCGTGGTGCCTTTGCCCTGCCAGAACGCCGCGCCTGGCGCCCACTGGTGGAAGTTGAAGAGACCGAGGTCCTTGCCCAGCTTCCGGTGGTCGCGCTTCTTGGCTTCCTCGATCCGGGTCAGGTACTGCTTCAGGTCGTCGTCTTTGAAGAACGCCGTCCCGTAGATGCGCTGCATGGGCGTGCCCTGCGCGTCACCCTTCCAATAGGCGGCGGACGCGTGCAGCACTTTGAAGGCCTTGAGCTTCGCGGTGCTCGGCACGTGCGGGCCGACGCAGAAATCAACGAAGGTCTCGCGGTCCTTGATGGTGTAGCAGGACACATGCGACTGGCCTTCGGTCTTCTCCTGGATGAGCTGCACCTTCAGCGGCTCACCGCGTTTCTTGAAGAACTCAATCGCCTCGTCGCGCTCCCACATCTGACGCTCGAAGATGAGGTCCTGCTGCGCGAGTTCCTTCATCCGCTTTTCGATCTTCTCGAGATCTTCGGGAAGGAAGGGCCGGTTGACGACGAAGTCGTAGTAGAAGCCGTCTTCGATGGGCGGACCAATGCCGCACTGCGCTTCGGGGAACAGTTGGGTCACCGCCGCCGCAAGCAAATGGGCGGTGGAGTGCCGATAGACGTACAGCGCATCGGGGCCATCGGGCGTCACGATGCGGAGACGGGTGTTGGTTGTGAGCGGATGGCTCAAGTCCACGAGCGTATCGTCCACGTACGCGGCGAGCGCCTTGCGCACCACGCCTCCAGGCAACGCCTCCTGCGCGAAGGCAGACACGGTGGTGCCCGCCGCCACGGCGCGTTCGGATCCGTCGGGGAGAGTGATAGTGACTTGAGACATGGGTGACAGTCCGCCTGCGCTAAGCGCTCGTTACACTCGCAGCTTCGGCGAGACAAACCTTCGCGGCCTGCGCTCGCGAAGGTTTGGTAGGCACGGGCGGACTCGAACCGCCGACCTCCTGCATGTCAAGCAGGCGCTCTAACCAGCTGAGCTACGCGCCTAGACAGCCCCACGGCCAACAGGCGAACCCAAAGTATAACCCGAACCTCAGAAAACGTAGGGCAGGGCTTCAGCCCTGCCTGCGACCATTCAGGGCTTTTTTCAGTGTGGCGCCCGGGATGAAACGGGCGGCGGTGCGCTTGGGAATCGCGACGGGTTTGCCGGTCTTTGGATTCCGTCCGGTGCGGGCCGGCCGCACCGACGTCTTGAAGGTGCCGAAGCCGACGAGCGTGACGGGGTCGCCCTTCTTCAGGGACTTCGTGATGCCGTCGAGGACTGACTCCAGGGCCGCCCAGGCCGTCACCTTCGTGACGCCGATGTCTTCCGCGAGTTTGGCGATCAGGTCCTGCTTCGTCACGGGCACCCTCTACCTGTTATTGCCCGCGCGTCTTGAGGCGCTCAAGCGCCTTGGTGAGCATCTCGTCTGTGGCCGGCGGCGCATCGTCAAACCCGACGTTCGGGGATTCCACGGCGACCGTCGGACGGAGACCCCGGCCATGGATGGGCTCGCCGTCGGAGGCGAGGTACCGTGCGTACGTCATCCAGAGGCCGCGCCCTTCAGGCAACTGGACCAGGCGCTGTTCCGCGGCGAGGCCAGCGGTCGGCTCACCGACCAGGTCGCCCCGGCCGTTGCCGTTGAGGGCTCCCGCGAACACTTCAGCCGCTCCGGCGGTGCCGTTCGACACGAGCAACACGATCGGCAGCGTGACCGCGCCGTTGCCGGCGTCCGCGTTCGTCTTCTCCTGCGGCTTGTCCCGTTCGGAGCGGGTGGCGATCACGCCGGATTTTACGAAGTGCCGCGCGGCCGCGAT
>CAZLJG010000398.1:0-2840 GCA_964559545.1 uncultured Solibacteraceae bacterium
GACGCTCGGCGGCAGTTGACGACGAACGCGGATGCACCCGTGAATCTGGTGCTGCTGGGCAGCCCACACTTCTCCATCGACGAATTTCGCCAGCTTGCGCCGCTGTTGCGTGGCCGACGGAAAGCGGACTCCGTTGAATTCCTCGTCACCACCAGCCGCATCATGCGGACGTTGGCTGCCGACACCGGCATGTTGCGCGACCTCGAGGCGTTTGGTGGCCGCATCACCGTGGACACCTGCGTGCTGGCCACGCCGATGTTGCCGCCAAGCGTCACCACGATCATGACCAACTCGGGCAAGTACGCGTACTACGTGCCAGGACTGCTGAGCCGTCAGGTCGTCTACGGCAGTCTCGAGGATTGTGTGGAGTCAGCGGTGCAGGGGCGCGTGGTGCGGGATGACAGCGCGTGGAGTGTGGCATGACGGTCGTTCCCGTGGTCTCGAGCGTGGTGCCTGGCACTGCTGAGGGGCGACTTGTCGTGAGTCCTGCGCCGCTGTCGTTCTGGGGCGGTTATGACGCCGCGACTGGCGAGGTGATCGATCGCCGGCATCCCCTGAGCGGTCAGCGTCTGGCCGGTTGTGTACTCGCACTTCCATGGACGCGCGGTTCAAGTACGACGACCGCGATCCTGCTTGAAGCCGTGCGACTGGGGAATGCACCCGCGGCCATCCTGCTGCCGAAGGTCGATACGTTTATTGCCCTCGCGTCGGTGGTGGCACACGAACTGTATGGGCGGGGGTTCCCTGTGCTGGTGGTGGAGCCGTCTGCTCTGGCAGGACTGGATGGTGCCCTGGTGACATGCGGGGCATCCGCCGCATCTTCCGATTGAAGATCTCGAGGAAGGCGCGGCGCATCACCGCGAGTTTCGCGCGCTGCCAGCGGAAGGGTGTGTCGGAAAACGCGGCACATTCCTCAGGCAGCAACACAAGCGACACGTGGATGTTCGGCGCGCACCCGATCGGCAGGCTCTGCTCCATACACGCCTCGTAGAGCCGGCGAAACACGGGCACCATGGCCTCGGTGTCTGGGGGCTCGAGATCCTCGTAGTCGGTGCCTCGCAGCGGACGGAACACACAGACGGTGGGAATGGCGCCGGCTTCGGTGATCCAGTTGATCGCCGCGATCGACGACTCGGGCGATTCAAGCCCTGCGACGATTTCACCGTTGGTGACCCAGGGCTCCGAGAGGGACATGCCGCTCTTGCGCCCCATCTCGGCGCAGTAACGGATGGCGTCGAGGTAGCGATCAAGACCGTACTGCGCATCCTTGCCCGGGCACACTTCGCGGAAACGGGCGCGGTCAAAGATCTCGAAACAGAACGAAACCCGATTGACGCCCATCGCCTTCAGCGCGTCATACCGTGACAGGTCATGGTGCGGCGGTGTCTGCACACCGACCAGCAGCCCGGTCTCGGCCTTGATGCGCCGGATGTAGGGTTCGAGAATGTCGAGGTAGGTGTCGCCCTCGTAGTGGCCGGTGTTGAAGTCCACGTAGGTGATGCCGGAGCCTTCACGCGCGGCATGGACCACTTCGAGCACTTCCTCCACCGACTTCTCCGTCGCATCATCGACGCCGAGGTTCAGGCCGACGGAACAGAAGTGACAATTGATCTTTTCAGGCGTGACCCAGTAGTCACAGACCTTGGCGGGATACACACCGAGATAGGTGCCCTGCAACGTTCCCACACGCATCATGGGTTTGCCTGACGATGTGGTCTGGTCATACCAGGCAGGCCGAGGTGACAGGCTGACCTTGGTGACGAACTCGCCATCACGCATCAATCGCAGCCCATCATCGTCGCCCTGAAATTCGTACGGAGAGCGCTGCGCGAACGCTTCGAGCACAGGCACATTGGTCCAGAGGCCGCCGGGCAGCACCACTTCCAGGCCCGACCCGAGGCCCGCGCGGGTTCGAATCAGGCCCCGCCCCGTGCCCCCACCGCCCAGCGACGCCATATCCAACCGGGCGCCCTTGCAGTAGAGGTCCAGCTTCAACAGCGCGGGATTTTCGCGCACGGCAGCGACACTGATAGCCATCCCTGCAGACAGAAGCACGTATCGTGCCGCCTCCCCGGACTCCTGGACCTCTGGACTTCTGGACTCCTGGACCCGGGGACCCCGCACCGCGGGGTCCCCGCACGGGTTTTCCCCGCGATGGTGGGAAAATGGGCGCACATGTGGGAGTTGGCTCGCCTGTTCGGCACGCTGGGCACGATTGCGTTCGGGGGACCGGCGGCCCACGTCGCCATGATGCGGACCGAGGTGGTCACGCGTCGGAAGTGGATGACCGACCAGCAGTTCCTTGATCTGGTCGCCGCCACCCAGCTGATTCCCGGGCCGAACTCCACAGAACTCGCGATTCACATCGGCCACAGGCGCGCGGGCTGGCCGGGCCTGCTCGTGGCCGGCACCGCCTTCATTCTGCCGGCCGCGCTCATCGTCACGGCCGTCGCGTGGGTGTACGTGAGTTACGGTTCGTTGCCGGATGTGCGTGCCGTGATGGCCGGCATCGCACCGGTCGTCATGGCGATCGTCGGCCATGGTCTGCTGGGCATGAGTCACAGCGCCGTGAAGTCCCCATGGCTGGCCGTGCTTGGGTTGGGATCGCTTGTGGCGGTGCTGGCCGGTGTCCACGAACTCGCTGTGCTCGGAGGGGCCACGGTGCTCGCCATCGTTGTGCACCTCGCATCCACGCGCGGCGTTGTCGCCACCCTTGTCGGACTCCTGGCCGGCGGCAGCGCGACCTCGCTTGCTGCACAGGTTGCCGCAACCGCAGCCACACCGTTTTCGATTGGGACGATGTTCGCCATGTTCCTCAAGACCGGCGCCGTCTTGTTTGG
>CAZLJG010000399.1:0-2802 GCA_964559545.1 uncultured Solibacteraceae bacterium
CGGACTGCCCGCCAACGCGAGATACGGATTGAGTTCCTCGCAATGCAGATTCCCGGGGAACACGCCGTGCTGCATCGATAACAGGACCTTGAAAAGACTCGCAATGCCCGCAGCCGGTTCGAGATGACCGATGTTCGTCTTCACCGCACCAAGTCCACAGGTCCCGACCTGCGGCGACTGCGCTCGTTCGGCGTAGAGCTGCGCAAACGCGTCCTTCAGCGCGTCGACTTCGACCGGGTCACCAAGCACGGTTCCCGTTCCGTGTGTCTCGATGTACGCGATCGAATCGGGCGGCACACCAGCCGCGCGCACTGCCTGCATCACCAGCGCGGCCTGCGCGAGTGGGTTTGGTGCCGTCAGCGACTGGGCTTTCCCCCCGTGATTGACCGCACTGCCTTTCAGAATTCCGTAGATGGCATCACCATCGGCGATCGCGCGGCTCAGCGGCTTCAGCAGCACCGCGCCAACACCCTCACCCTTGACGAATCCATTCGCTCTCGCATCAAACGTTCGGCATCGCCCGTCGGGAGACAGAATGCCGAGCTGCCCGGTCTTGACCCAGGTCTCAGGCGCCAGATTCAAACTCACCGCACCCGCAATCGCCCACTCGCACTCGCCGGCACGAATCGCCTGCGCCGCCCGATGCACCGCCACCAATCCGGCAGAGCATGCGGTATCCACGACTTCGCTCGGTCCCCGCAGGTCCAGCAGATAGGACACGCGATTGGCCAACATCGCGTGCGCATTGCCCGTCCCCATCTGCGCATTCGACGCGAGCCCCGAACGTTCCAGCATCTGCTGGTACTCCATGAACTCCACGCCGGCAAACACGCCAATCGACCGCCCGGCCACATCGGTCGGCGCGTACCCGGCGTCCTCAAAGGTGTGCCACACCTCTTCGAGAAACAGCCGGTGCTGCGGGTCCATCACCTCCGCCTCCTTCGGTGAAATCCCGAAGAACAACGGATCAAACTTGTCGACATCGGGCACAAACCCGCCCCACTTCGAGTTGGTCCGGTTGGCGTCGCGTTTGGGATCACCAAACCACTGGCGCCAGTCGAATCGCTCCGGCGGAATTTCCCGAATCAGGTCGTGTCCCTGCTCAAGGTGCGTCCAGAAGATCTCCTTCGTGGCCGACTCCGGGAATCGTCCGCTGGCGCCGACGATGGCAATGGGATCCTCGTGGCGAGGCGCCACGGGTTCGGGCAGCGCGGAACGGTCCGTCGGCCGCAGTGATTCCAGGTGCGTCACAAGCCGACTGATGCTGGGATGCGCGAAGAACAGCGACGGCGTAATCTCCACCTCATAACGCTGACTCAGTCGCCGCGCCAGTTCGATCAGGTGGAACGAGTCGCAACCGACATCTGTGAGATGGTCGTCAACGCTGATGGACGACGCCGGCACGCCGAGCATCTCACCAAGCATCATCGTCACTGCATCGCACGACTCCTCGACGCCGGTCACCTTGACCGGTGCACTCGTGACCACCAGCGCAGCGCTTTGCACCGCACGCGGCGCCGCCTCTGGAATCCAGTGACGCTCGGCGGCAAACGGGTAGGTCGGCAGATGGATCCGAGGCGGTCGCACCGTGCTGTATAGCGTCGACCACTCCACAGTCCCACCAGCCATCCACTGCGCACCGAGGTCGTCGAGCGCGACGGTCGTGCTCGTGTCGCCTGCCAACCACGCGTCGAAGGCACGCACCAACCCGGCGCGATCGGCCACGCGGAGGGCGAGCCGATGGGTAAACGCCTGACGTCCGACCTGCAGCGTGTACGCAAGTGACGCCATGAATGCCGGCGACGCGTCCTCGACGCGCAACACCCAGTCGCGCAACTGCTCCACCTGCGCCCGCAGACCACGTGCATCCCTGGCCGACACCACCACAAGCACCGGTCCCGCCACGGCATGATGACGCGCAACAACCGGCGCTTCCTCGACGACGACGCTGGCGTTGGCGCCGCCGAAGCCGAAGGAATTGACCAGCGCGCGCAGCGGTGCCGGCCGCGTGTCTCCAGCAATCATCGGTGCCCACGGCTGCGTGCTGGTCGGGAAGTAGAACGGCGACTCCGTCAGGTCGATGTAGGGGTTCCGCTCGACGAAGTGCAGGTTCCGCGGAATGGTGCGGTGCTTCAGCGCCAGGATGACCTTCAACAACCCGGCAATCCCGGCGGCGCGTTCGAGGTGGCCGATGTTCGTCTTGACCGCACCAATGGCGCAGCGCGCGGCCGACAGCGCCAGCGGGTTGGCCGTACGCGCAAACGCCATCTTGAGCCCGGTGACCTCGATCGGATCGCCGAGCGGAGTGCCAGTGCCATGGGCTTCGACGTAGCCGATCGTGGCGGGGTCCACACCCGCCTCGACACAGGCGCGCGCGATCAGGTCCGCCTGCGCGTGCGGATTGGGCGCGGTCAGCGAATTCGCGCGGCCGGCATGATTCTGCCAGGCACCACGAATCACCGCATGGATCGGATCACCGTCGGCCAGCGCGCGGTCGAGCGGCTTGAGCAACACGGCGCCGACACCTTCCCCGCGGACATAGCCATTCGCGCGCTGATCAAACGTCTTGCATCGTCCATCCGGAGCCAGCATGCCTGCCTGGTCGAACGCCACAAACAACTTGTTCGACAACAACACGTTGACGCCGCCGGCGATCGCCATCTCGCACTGCCCCGACTGCAGGGCCTGGACGGCGCGTTGCACGGCGACCAGGGCGCTTGAGCACGCCGTGTCAATGGGCTCACTCGGACCGCGCAGGTCCCAGAGATACGACAACCGGTTGACCAGCATCGCGTGTGAGAG
>CAZLJG010000400.1:0-2799 GCA_964559545.1 uncultured Solibacteraceae bacterium
GGGCAGTGGCGCGGGCCTGGGATTCACGCTGAATCTGCCGATGCGCGCCGGCGCGGGCGATGACGAGGTGCTGGCGGCGTATGAAGCGCAGGCCTTGCCTGCCCTCGAGTCCTTCCGGCCGGACGTCGTGCTGGTCTCCGCCGGCTACGACGCCCACCATCGGGACCCGTTGGGTGGTCTCCGGATGACCACACCGGGTTTTGCCAGCCTCTCGGGATTGCTCGGCGATGCCGCCCGCCGCCTCTGCGGCGGCCGCATCGCGGTGGTGACTGAGGGTGGCTACGACCTCACGGCCCTGCGGGAAGGGATCGACGCCACAATTGAGGCAGTAGAGCGTTTTCACCATGAGGTTCCATGAGGAACCATGAATAATGGCCAGTCACTGACGTGGGTGGGGGGGGGGCCGGGCGAAGCGGGGCCTTTCGGGTGGAGGGGGGTCGTGAACGAATACCCCCCATGATGGTGCCCGGTGCATTCGTACACGACCGCTCTCCACCCGCATCTGCCGCCTTTGGCGGCACCCAACCCGCTCACCGTGCCAGCGGCCCCTTGTTCAGACGGTCTTTCTTCAAGGCCCTTCATGGCCCTCCATGGTGAATACTCCGGGTAAAATGCCGAAGTGAGTTCGTACAAGCCCCAAGACATCGAGCAGAAGTGGCAGAAGCACTGGGCGGATACCCGTGCGTTCGAGGTGACCGAAGACCCGTCCAAGCCGAAGTTTTATTGCCTGGAAATGTTCGCCTATCCGTCCGGGCACGCCCATGTCGGGCACGTCCGCAATTACATGATTGGCGACATCATGGCCCGCACGATGCGGATGCGCGGGTTCAACGTGCTGCATCCGTTCGGGTGGGACGCGTTCGGCCTGCCCGCCGAAAATGCCGCCATCAAGAACAACCTGCACCCCGAGACATGGACGCGCGCGAACATCGCGCACATGAAGGGCCAGTTGCAGCGCCTCGGTATCAGCTACGCGTGGGAGCGTGAGCTCGCGACCTGCGACGCGATCTATTACAAGTGGAATCAGTGGCTGTTCACCCGCATGTTCGAGAAGGGCCTGGCGTATCGCCGGCGCTCGAACGTGAACTGGTGTGAAAGCTGCCAGACCGTGCTCGCCAACGAGCAGGTGGTGGACGGCGGCTGCTGGCGCTGCGGCACCATCGTCACGTTGCGTGAACTCGAGCAGTGGTGCCTCCGGATCACCGCGTATGCCGACGAACTCCTGACTGCCGCAGAAGGACTCTCGCAGTGGCCTGAAAAGGTGCTGACGATGCAGCGCAACTGGATCGGCCGCTCGGAAGGCGCCCGCGTGCGCTTCGGCGACATTGAGGTCTTCACGACCCGCATTGACACGATCTACGGGGCGATGTTTGTGATGCTCGGGCCTGAACATCCGATGGTCGAGCAGTTCGCGGCGGCATCACCTGACCCCGCCGCATTCCGGGCAAAGGCGGCGAAGTTCCGCGCGCAGGACAAGTCCGCGCGCATGACCGGCGAGGTGGAGAAGGAAGGCTTCGACACCGGTCGCACCGTGACCAATCCGTTCACCGGCCAGGAAGTGCCGGTGTGGGTTGCGAACTTCGTCCTCGGCGATTACGGCACCGGCGCCGTGATGGGTGTGCCCGCACACGATCAGCGCGACTTCGAGTTCGCGCGCAAATACAACCTGCCCGTGCGCGTCGTCGTCCAGACCTCGGGCGGAACGCTCGATGGTGCGACGCTGACAGAGGCCTACGACGGCGACGGCGCGCTCGTGGAGTCCGGCGAGTGGAACGGCCTGGCGTGGCCGGAAGCAAATCGCCGCATGACCGCGGAAGCCGCGAAACGCGGCATCGGTGAAGGCACCGTGCAATACCGGCTCAAGGACTGGGGCATCTCCCGCCAGCGGTATTGGGGCACGCCGATTCCGATCATCCATTGCCCGTCGTGCGGCATGGTGCCGGTGCCCGACAAGGACTTGCCCGTCGAATTGCCGAAGATCACCGAGTTCACCGGTCGGGGCGACTCGCCGCTGGCGCAGGTGCCGGAGTTCGTGAATGTGGCGTGCCCGAAGTGCGGCACAGCCGCGCGACGTGAGACGGACACGATGGACACCTTCGTGGACTCGTCGTGGTATTTCTTCCGCTTCTGCGACCCGCACAACAACGACCTGCCGTTTGATCCGAAGAAAGTCGCGTATTGGGGCCCCGTTGATTTCTACAGCGGCGGCGTGGAACACGCCATCCTGCATCTCATCTACTCGCGGTTCTTCAGCCGCGTGTTCCGCGACATCGGTTTGGTCACGATCGACGAGCCGTTCACGCGCCTGCTGACGCAGGGGATGGTGCTGCGCCACGGCGCGGTCATGTCCAAGTCCAAGGGCAACGTCGTGGACCCCGACGACATGATTCAGCAGTTCGGTGCGGACGCGCTGCGCCTGTACGTCATGTTCGTGGCGCCACCCGAGAAGGAGGTCGAGTGGACCGACACGGGCCTTGAGGGTGCGTTCCGGTTCCTCAATCGTGTGTGGCGCATCGCCGACCACTGCACGGACATCATCCGGTCTGCGCCTCCGGTCGCCGGGCTCTCGTTTGATGATGCGGACC
Source organism: uncultured Solibacteraceae bacterium (assembly GCA_964559545.1). Classification (GTDB taxonomy): domain Bacteria; phylum Acidobacteriota; class Vicinamibacteria; order Vicinamibacterales; family SCN-69-37; genus SYFT01. The sequence goes on from CAZLJG010000400.1 coordinate 2,586, forward strand.
GCAACATGCGGCGGAAGACGCACAGCACCATTCGCCGTATCACGCAGGACATCGACCCCCGCGTGCACCTGAACACGGCCGTGGCCGCGCTCATGGAACTCGTCAATGAGCTGTATGCCTACGCCGAACTGCGGGGCGTACGCCCGCAGGGTGTGGATGATGATCCCCGCGCCTCCGTGGACCGCGTCGAGACGGCCGCCGTCCTGCGCGAGAC
>CAZLJG010000401.1:0-2798 GCA_964559545.1 uncultured Solibacteraceae bacterium
CCTCCTCCACAAACGCCTCGCCCCGCGCGGCGTAATCCCTGAACATGTCGAAGCTGGCGCACGCCGGCGCCAGCAACACCGTGCCGCCGCTCGGCGCCAGGCCCCAGGCCTGCCGCACGGCGTCGGCCATCGACGTGGCCTGCCGCACGGGTACGACATCCGACAACGCAGCGTTCACCAGCGGCGAAGCCTCCCCAATGGCCACCACGGCGACACACCGCGCCTTCACGACATCGCGCAAATCTTCAAACCGGCCGCCCTTGTGTTTGCCGCCGAGGATCACCACCACGTCGCGCTCAAAACTCTCAATCGCCCGGGTAGCGGAGACGATGTTGGTGGCCTTGGAATCGTTCACAAAGGTCACGCCTTCGACCGTGCCCACGCGCGCGAGCGCATGCGCCAGGCCATGGAAGCCTTCAACCGCGCGCACCATCGCGGCGGCGGGCACACCGGCCAGGCACCCGACCGCCGTCGCGGCCAGCACGTCGCTGAGGAGATGCCGACCGGGCACCTGAATCGCGGAGAGCGGCACAAGCGGTGCGCTGGTCCCACGGTCGCGTCGCACAATCGCCTGGCCCTCGACCGTCACACCATCGGCCACGGACGCCTGCAACCCGAAGTCGAACCGCCGCGCACGCGCGCCGGCCGCGAGGGCAAGGGCCGCCGGGTCGTCGGCATTAACCACGGCCCAGTCGTCGGCCGTCTGGTTCTCAAAGATGCGGGCCTTCGCCGCCGCATAGGCCTCGAAGGTGTGATGACGATCGAGGTGGTCCGCCGAGAGGTTCACCAGCACGGCGATCCACGGGTGGAACGTCTCGATGGTCTCGAGCTGGAAGCTGCTCGACTCGACCACATGCACGGTCGCGTCGGAGGACGCGTCCACCTGCGCCGACAAGGCCGCGCCGATGTTGCCTCCGGCCGGCGCATCCACGCCACCTTCCGACAACATGCGCGAGGTCAACGTGGTCGTCGTGGACTTGCCCTTGGTCCCCGTAATGGCGACCAGTCGTCCCTTGAGCCACCGCGACGCCAGTTCGAGTTCGCCAATCACCGGCACGCCCGCCTGACGGGCGCGCGCGATCGCGTCCTGCTCCGGCGGCACGCCTGGACTCAGCACCACCAGATTCGCGCGGGTGAACTGGTCCGGGCGATGGGGCCCGAGTTCAACGGACACCCCACGCGATCGAAGCGCATCGGCGCCGTCGAACGTGGTTGCCGCATCAGCGAGTGTCACGTGGGCACCGCGCGACTGCAGCAGATCGATCGCCGCGAGTCCGCTGCGAGCGGCACCAACCACCACGACGTGTTGCCCCTGGACGCTGAAGGGAGTCACCATCACCGCACCTTCAGGGTGGCCAGGCTCAGGAGCGCAAAGATGATCGCGAGAATCAGGAATCGCGTGACCACCTTCGACTCGGCCCAGCCGATGAGTTCGAAGTGATGATGGAGCGGGGCCATCTTGAAGATGCGTTTACCCCGCAGCTTGAACGAACCGACCTGCAGAATGACCGAAAGGCCCTCGAGCACAAACACGCCGCCGACGATCGGCAGCAGCAGTTCCTGCTTGATGAGAATCGCGACCGTGCCGAGCGCCCCGCCGAGTGCCAGCGACCCGACGTCGCCCATGAAGATCTCCGCCGGGTGACAGTTCCACCACAGGAACCCCAGGCTCGCGCCGACCAGCGCACCGCAGAAGATCGTCAATTCGCCGACCGGGAACCGCACGAACAACAGATACTCGGACAACTCGCGGTGGCCCATCAGGTACGCCAACGCGGTAAACGTCACAGCGGACACGGCGAAGACGCTGATGGCCAGGCCGTCGAGCCCGTCCGTGAGGTTCACCGTGTTCGACGCGCTCACGAGCACAAATGCGGCAAACGGCACGTACCACCAGCCGAGATCAGGAATCCACTGTTTGAAAAACGGAAACACCAGCCGCGTGTTGTAGGCCGCGGGTTCCTGGCTGGCGAGATAAATGAGCGACGTGCCCACGAGGGCGCCGACCACCACCTGCCCGAGCAGCTTGTAGCGGGCAAACAGTCCGTGGTGCGATCGACGCGCCACCTTCAGGTAGTCATCGAGGAAGCCAATCAACCCGAACGCCGCGGTGGAGAGCACCGCGATCCAGATGTAGGGGTCTGTGAGGTTCGCGAGCAACAACGTCGGGATGAAGACAGCCGACAGGATCAGCAACCCGCCCATCGTCGGGGTCCCGGACTTCGCCTTGTGGCTCGCGGGACCGTCCTGACGCACGACCTGACCAATCTGGAACTCGCGCAGGCGGCGAATCATCCACGGTCCGAGCACCAGTCCGATCACGAGCGCGCTCAGGCTCGCGAGCGCGGCGCGGAATGTGATGGAGCCGGCCAGCCGGACGTCAAATACCTGATAGACGAGGTGGTACAACATCAGACCACCTCTCGCAGTCGTGCGGCAATCACGTCTGTGCGCGTGCCACGCGACCCTTTGACCAGCACCAGATCCCCGGCGCCGACCATCGCGGCCACGGCATCGGCCGCCAGCTGACTGGTCGCGAACCGGTGCAGCTGGTTTGCCGACAATCCGCCCTGGCGCGCGCCGTCGATCAATCCGTCAGCCGCGGCGCCGCCAACGGCGACAAGTACATCAACTCCAGCTTCAGCCGTCGCGCGTCCGGTTGCCTCGTGCCACTCGCGCGCGTCATCACCCAATTCGAGCATTTCGCCCAGGACCGCGATCCGGCGTCCGTCACAGGGCGTCGCCGTGAGGGCCTGCACAGCGGCATTCACGGCCGCCGGGCTCGCGTTGTAGGAATC
>CAZLJG010000402.1:0-2796 GCA_964559545.1 uncultured Solibacteraceae bacterium
CCCTGAAGTGATCGAGGCGGTGGCGAATTCGTTCGAAGCGACCGCCGGCACCGGCATGCCGCTCGCCGAACGCATGATCCTCGCGATGGAAGCGGGGCAGGCCAAGGGGGGCGACCGCCGCTGGGGATTGCGCCAGTCAGCGGCGATCAAGATCGCGGACCCGAACACGCCTGGCCGCGGCGGCGACAACATCGCGCTGGCAATCGAAGTCGGCGAACACGCTGAACCCGTCGCGGAGATGAAGCGCATCTACTACACGACGGCACAACGCCTCGGGTATCGGTCGTTCTCGCGCATCGACGGCATGGACGTCGTCGAGCTCAAGCGCATGCTCCATACTCTCGGCTTCTGGCGTCCCACCCTCGAGACATTCCCTGCCAACGCGTCTGTCCGGGAGTATGGCCTCTATGACGAGGAGGCGATGGCTGCCGTGGACAAATTCCGGGCGGACAACGGCCTGGTCTACCAGGGCAATCCAGTGGGACTTGTGGACGAGCGGTTCATCACGGCCCTCCGCGCGGCCTACTTCGCAAAACGCAAGGGCGGATAAGCCGACGGGCGCATCAAACCGATTTCCCGGGACCGGTGTCTAACTGGTCGTCCTGGAGGATATATGCGGCGGATGCTCCCGATAGTCGTCGGTTTCTGTACGCTCACGCTGTCTCTGCACGCCGCGCAGGCACCGCAAACTCAGCCGCAACCCGGCCAGCGCCAGGCACCCGCAGCCGCCACCGGTGCCATTGTCGGCACGGTCGTTGATGCGGTGACAGGCCGTCCTGTGCCGGGTGCCGTCGTTGGTGTCGGTCTGCCGCTGACGTTTGACGCCCTGCAGGGCACGGTCCCGCCTCCGGCGCAACGTCAATTCATTGCGAGCGGAACGGGCCGGTTCGTCATTTCGGGTGTGCCGGCAGGTCCCGTCTCAATTTCGGTCACCGCTCCCGGCTATCTCCCCGGCGGTCACGGGCAGCGCCGCCCTGGCGGCACAACGCGCGCGGTTGTGATGGAAGACGGCCAGCGCGAAGGCCCGATCACGATTCAGTTGTGGAAGCCGGCGGCGATCGAAGGCCGGCTGGTGGATGAAGCGGGTGAGCCGATTGTGCGGGCCCAGGTGCGTGCGCTGCGCCGGTCATGGATCGCGGGCCGGGCCACGTACCTCACGCCCACGTCGGGACTGACCGATGATCGCGGCGTTTTCCGACTCGCCGGGCTGACTCCTGGTGACTGGGTCGTGAGTGTCCCGGTCACCTACGACACGATGCCCGCGTCAGTCGCCGACGAATATCGTCGCGTGACGGCGCAAGGCGGGTCCGTGGCCCAGACCTTCCGGGCCAGCCTGAGCAACTCCGGCGGTCCTCTGCTCGGTAATGCCGGAGAGCGCGTCGGCCAGTACGTCATGTCATCGACGACCGGCTTGAGTTCCCTGCGCGTCGCCGATGACGGTCGCGGCCTGCTGGTGTATCCACCGGTGTTTTATCCGGCGCTGAGCGCCGATGGGATTGAGACGGTCACGCTGGAGTCTGGCCAGGAATTGACAGGCGTCGAGCTGCAGGCGATTCCCGCGCGCACCGTCTCCATTTCTGGTCTGTTGTCCGGACCCGATGGCCCGGCCGCGCGCATTGGTGTGCGTCTCGTGCCCGTGCCGCTGGTCGGCGTGCAACCGGAGTCCCAGTTCGAAACGGCTCGGGCTGCGACTGACGCCACCGGCGCGTTCACGTTCCTCGGTGTGCCTCCGGGAGACTACGAGATCAAGGCCACACTGATTCCGCGCCCCGAGTTGGGGAGCGCCACGACGGTCATGACGAGTGCCGGCGGAATGACGGTGACGTCAATGAGCGCACCGACGTCGATGCCCGAGCCTCCGAAAGAGCCCACATTGTGGGCGGTCGGCCGCGTGTCGGTCGGCAATCGTGATCTCGGGGGCGTGAGCCTGACGTTGCAACCGGGCCCGCGCGTGTCGGGGACGCTCGAGTTCTCAGGCGTCGGGACGCCACCAACCCCCGAACAGCAGCAGCGCGCCTCGGTTGTGCTCCGCCCGGTGGATGGTGGGTCGATCGCATTCATCACCCCGGGACGATTTGATGCCGAAGGCCGCTTCAGGACGGCCGGGTACCCGTCCGGGCGTTATGTCGTGACGGCGACATCGATGGGTCCCTCGTGGTTCCTCCAGTCCGCGATGTTGGGTGGACGCGATGTGTCTTTGGAACCCCTCGTGCTTGAGAACACCGACATCAGCGGCGTGGTGCTGACGTATTCGGATCGACGCACGGAAATCACGGGCGCAGCCATCCCGGCAACCGGTGGTGATGCGGACGGCATCGTGATTGTGTTTCCGAGCGATCTTCGCGCGTGGGCGCGCACGGGCATGAACACGCGCCAGATGTCGGCCGCACGCGTGAATTCAAACGGGCGCTACACGATCACTGGGTTGCCCGCAGGCGAATACCTGATCGCCGGTGTGCCCAACGACGTCGAGATTCAGACGGGCAATCCGGACTTCTACGCCGCGTTGGTGGGGCAGTCCACTGCACTGGTCTTGTCACATGGCGAGCGTCGTTCACTGGATGTGCGCATCGTGTCGTCACGCGACGACGATGAGGTGGACCACGCCGTTGAGCAAGGCTCCGGACCGTTTGTGCCGGAGCGCCAGGCTGCGCAAGCGCCGGCGCGTGATGTGGTCGCGCCGAATGTTGGGACCGGTTCGATCAGTGGCGTCGTCACGCTCGATGACGAGGCGAAAACACCGGTGCGCCGCGCACAGGTGCGCCTGACCGGATCGGCGGCGACCGGGGTGTCGAG
>CAZLJG010000403.1:0-2771 GCA_964559545.1 uncultured Solibacteraceae bacterium
CCGCCGCCGGGAATTGCTCCGCGTGCTGGCGAATACCCGTCGCCGCCGTGCCGTGGCGCAGGTCCGATCGCACCTGCCGGAGATTCGGACGGTCGAGTCCCGCCGGGCCGTGACCGAAGCCGCCGCGCACCGGCGCCGAACCCGAGCCCTCGCACTGGCGAAAGACCTCCGGCATCTCGGCACACTCTACGTGCCGGACCAACTGCACGCCGTCCGCCTGGCGACGAAGAAGCTCCGGTATGCGCTCGAGTGGGAGCAGCAGATCGGTCGCAGGGCCTGGGTGCGCGAGCGGCAGCTACTGGAGAAGGCGCAGGAGGCCCTTGGCGCGTGGCACGATGTCTTGATCCTGCAGGAGCGGCTGCACCGGCTGCGACGGTCTGGCGACTGGCCGCGTCTCACGACCTCCGATCTGAAGCACATGGCGGCGCAACTGGAGCGGGAGTGCCGGGAACACCACGCGCTGATCCTGGCGATGGTGCCGGCGCTCACGCGCCTGGCAAAGGCGGCGAATCGATGAGGGTGTACCTTGTGCGCCATGCGATCGCCGAACCTCGCGGCCCGGTGTGGCCGAATGATGAGGACCGTCCTCTGACACCGCGCGGCATCGAGCGTATGCGCGAGATCGCGCTCAGATTGGCTGACCGCGGCGTGCAGGTCGAACGCATCTGGTCGAGTCCGGTACTACGCGCGCGTCAGACGGCCGACCTGCTCGCGCCGTTGTGGACCACGGGGCGCGCGATCGACCTGGTGACTGAACTTGCGCCCGATCACGCGCCTGCGCGAGCGGGGGAGTCCCTGGCCGCGCGTCCGGTGCTTGAAACCGTCGCGCTCGTCGGCCACGAGCCCCAGTTGGGACTGCTTGCCGCGTGGATGATCGGCGCTGATGCACCGCTGCCATTCAAGAAAGGCGGGGTCGCGCGTGTGGACTTTTCTGGCGAGATCGCGGCCGGGCAGGGGCAGTTGTCCTGGTTGGTCACCCCGAAGCTGGTGTTGGAAGATTAAACGATCGTGCCTGGCTTCACGACGCCGCCCTTCGGCACGATGATGATGCCGTTGCGGATGTGATAGCCGTCGCCGTCCACGTCCTGAATGCCGCGTTCGTTCACCAGGCGCGCACCATCCCCGATGCGCGCGTTTTTGTCGACGATGACCTTGTCGAGGACGGCGTCTTTGCCGATGCCCAGTGGCAGGTCCGTCACGCGCTCATCGTAGGTATCCGCGCCGAGGAGCACCGACCGTGTCACGGTCGCGCCGTGACGAATCGAGGTCCGGATGCCGATGACGCTCTCGCGAATCGTGCACGAGTCCAGGTAGCAGCCTTCGGCCACGATCGATTCGTCGATCGTGCAGCTGTGCATGCGCGACGCCGGCAGGAACCGCGGGCGCGTGTAAATGGGCCGCGTCGGGTGGAAGAAGTTAAACGGCCCGCCCCGGCGCGTCAGCATCAGGTTGACGTCGTAAAACGCCTGCACCGTGCCGACGTCCGCCCAGAAGCCCCGGTAGAAGTGCGCCTGCACCCGATGGGTGTCGAGCGCGTGCGGAATGATCTCCTTGCCGAAATCCACCGCGCGATCGCGCGCCAGCACCTCATGCAGCACGTCGCGCGAAAACACGTAAATGCCCATCGACGCCAGGAACGGCTTGTCGGGACTCAACCCCGCGGCCGGGCCGGACGGCATCGAGGCGTGCAATTGGGCAAGGCGTTCGGCGTTGGGCTTCTCGTCGAACCCGACGACCTGCGCCTCGGTGTTGCAGCGCAGGATGCCCATCTGCGTCGCGTCTTCCGGCGTCACCGGTTGCGCGGCAATCGTGATGTCGGCATTACGGTCGATGTGTGACTCGATCAGCTCAGCGAAGTCCATGCGGTACACATGATCGCCGGCGAGAATCAGGTAGTAATCCGCGTCGATGTTGCGAAAGTGCCGCGTGGCCTGCCGGACGGCGTCGGCCGTGCCTTGAAACCACTGTTCGCCTTCCGGGGTCTGCTCGGCCGCCAGCACCTCGATGAAACCTTCCGAGAAGTTGTCGAGGCGATAGGTCTGCGCGATGTGGCGATTGAGCGACGCCGAGTTGAACTGCGTCAGCACGTAGATACGCTTCAGGCCGGCATGCAGACAGTTGCTGATCGGAATGTCGATCAGCCGGTATTTGCCGCCCAACGGCACCGCCGGTTTGGACCGAAGGTGGGTGAGCGGGAACAAACGGGTGCCACGGCCACCCCCGAGCACAATCGTCAGCACGTCCTGCATCGGCGCCATTCTATCCTCCCGATGCCCGGCCGGTGTTTCGCGGCTGGAACCCAGCCGTGACGGCCGTGTTACAGGCCGGCGATAACATCCCCCGGATGAAACCTCGTGCAGGATTGCTGTCGCTGGGACTGGCCATGATGATGGGCGCGGCGTGCGGCGGGGGTGAGCCCGCTCCGGTCGACCCCATCGTCCCCGACCGCGTGACCACACCTGTCCACGACGATGCGGATGACCCGTCGATCTGGCTGCATCCCACAGACATCTCTCGCAGCCTGATCATCGGCACCAACAAGGTCGCCGCACCGACCGGGGCGCTCGTGGTGTTTGGCCTCGATGGAGCCATCCGCCAGACCGTTGCGGGGATCGATCGGCCGAACAACGTCGACATTGAACGGGGTGTGAACCTCAACGGGCGGACGATTGACGTGGCGATCACCACCGAGCGCCTGCAGCACCGACTGCGCGTGTTCGAGATCGCGGCCGACGGATCCGGACTCGTCGAACTCGGCACCATCCCGGTGC
>CAZLJG010000404.1:0-2757 GCA_964559545.1 uncultured Solibacteraceae bacterium
CTCAAGCGCGTCGATCTGTCGGCGAAGAGTTTCTTCGCGGTGATTGAACCGGGCAACGCGTTCGCCGGCACACTCTTCGAGTTGGCGCTTGCCGCCGACCGCTCCTATTTGCTGGACGATGACGATCAGACGAATCGGATCGCGTTGTCAGGCATGAACGCGGGGCCGCTCAAAATGAGCAACGGCCTGACGCGCCTGCAGACGCGGTTTTATGGCGCGCCTGAGAAGGTTGACGAAGCCCTCGCGCACGACGGCGCGTTTGATCCACAGGAAGCGCTCGAGTTCGGGCTCGTCACGTTTGCGCCCGACTCGATCGACTGGGACGACGAGGTGCGACTGGCGGTTGAGAGCCGCGCCGCGATGTCGCCCGATGCGTTGACCGGCATGGAAGCCAACCTCCGCTTTGTCGGGCCGGAGACGATGGAGACCAAGATCTTCGGGCGCCTCACGGCGTGGCAGAACTGGATCTTCCAGCGCCCGAACGCGGTGGGTCCAAAGGGCGCACTGACGTCCTACGGCACCTCCGATCGCGCCGAGTTCGACTTCAACAGGACGTAACGATGATTTCCTCAGACAAGATTCCGAATAACGTCGATCTTCATCTGAACAAGCGCTTGCAGCGCGCGCTGGAGCACTGGCAGCCGGCGTACATCCAGTGGTGGCAGGACATGGGCCCGCAGGGGTTCCAGCACTTTCATCAGGTGTACGTGCGCACGGCGATCAGTGTGGATCCGTCTGGATGGGCGCACTTTGAATACGTGCGACTGCCGGAATACCGCTGGGGCATCTTCCTTGCGGATCCGGTGATCAACCGCACGATCGGCTTCGGCGACTTCTACGGCAAGCCGGTGTGGCAGGAAGTGCCCGGCGAGTTCCGCAATCAGCTGCGCCGGCTGATCGTGACGCAGGGCGACACCGAACCCGCGTCGGTCGAGCAGCAGCGGTGGCTGGGGCATCGGTGCCCGAGTTTGTACGACCTGCGCAGCCTGTTCCAGGTGAACGTGGAAGAAGGCCGTCACTTGTGGGCGATGGTGTATCTGCTGCACTCGTACTTCGGCCGTGATGGTCGCGACGAAGCGGAAGACCTGCTCGCGCGTCAGTCGGGCAACCGCGACAAGCCGCGCATCCTGGACGCGTTCAACGAGCCCATCGACACGTGGCTCGACTTCTTCATGTTCACGATGTTCACCGACCGCGACGGCAAGTCCCAGCTCTTGTCGTTGTCGGAGAGTGCGCTGGATCCGCTGTCGCGCACGACGCGCTTCATGCTCACCGAAGAAGCGCATCACATGTTCGTCGGCGACACCGGCATCGGCCGCATCGTCGAACGCACGGCCCAGTTGATGAAGGAGACGGGCTACTCGGAAGATGTGCGGAAGCTCGGAGGCATCGACCTGCCGACGATTCAGAAACACATCAACCTGTGGTTCTCACTCAGCCTCGACCTGCATGGCAACGAGGTGTCCACCAACGCGGCCGCCTACTTCGCGAATGGCCTCAAGGGGCGCGCGGAAGAGGCGAAGTGGTCGGAACACGAGGTCAAGGAAACGGCCTACGAGCTCGACCTGGTCGAAGACGGCAAGATCAAGCGTCAGGCCGTCCCGATGCGCAATGCGATGAACGAAGTGCTGCGCGACTGGTACGTGGACGACTGCCAGTCCGGTGTGACGCGCTGGAACAAGATCCTTGATCGGTATGGCATCGCCGATCGCCTGCGTCTGCCGGACCGCAAGTTCAACCGCGGCATCGGCCAGTTCACCTCGATCCACACCGATCCCGATGGGGCGCTGATCTCCGAGGAGACGTGGCTGCGCCGGAAGTACGAGTGGCTGCCGAGTCCCAAAGACAAGGAATATCTGCTGTCGATCATGAGCCGGCCGGTGTACGAGATCGGCAAGTTTGCCAACTACATCGTGCCCCCCGCGCGTGGCGTGAAGGGCACACCGGTGAACTTCGAATACGTCCGCACAGAGCTGTAAGAAGTTTCACAGCGAGGCATGGAGGGCTGGGAGGCTTCTTCTTTATGGCAAAAGTACTGATTTCGGATCACGCGGGCGTTCGGGTGCTTGCGCTGAACGAGCCGCCGGCGAACACGTACTCCTACGAACTGATGCAGGAGCTCGATCGGGCGGTGCTTGATGCGCGCATGGATCCGTCCGTGCACGTGATCGTGCTGACAGGGGCGGGGGAGAAGTTCTTCTGTGCGGGCGCGACCATCGGGATGCTGAAGGACGCGACGCCCGAGTACAAGTACTACTTCTGCCTCCACGCAAACGAGACGCTCAACCGGCTGGAACAGACGCCGAAGCTTGTCATCGCAGCGCTCAATGGCCACACGGTGGGTGGCGGCCTCGAAGTCGCACTCGCCGCGGATCTGCGGATTGCGAAGGCTGGCGGGGCGAAGATTGGGTTGCCGGAGGTGGCCTTGGGCGTGTTGCCGGGCACAGGCGGCACACAGCGTCTCGCGCGGCTGCTCGGCAAGGCGAAGTCGATGGAACTGATGATCAGTGGCCGTCTGTTGTCGATGGACGAGGCGCTGACCGCCGGACTTGTCACCGAGGTCTGGAACGACGACAAACTGGCGGGGAAGTCGTTCCTGGACGCGGTGGTTGCCTACGCCCAGACCTTCACGCCGCCGCACAAGGCGAGCTTGGCCGTGGGTCGGATCAAACGCGCCGTTCAGTCGGGGCCCGAAGCCGGGTTCCACGAAGGCCTGGCCATGGAGCGCGAGCTGCAGCAGTTGTTGTTCCAGAGCGC
>CAZLJG010000405.1:0-2756 GCA_964559545.1 uncultured Solibacteraceae bacterium
CCAATGCACCGACCGGTTCTGCCGTGGCGCTGCCGACGTTGCTGAGGTAGCTGGTCACGACGCCGCCAATGACGCGCGACAACAATGACCCGAAGACGAGGATGCCGACAGCCACGAGCACGTTCGGCACAAACTGCAGCAACCGGGTGAACAGGTCCCCCGCCGCGCGCACGCCAAGGGCGTCGAGCAACGCGATGAATACGCCGAGCAGGATCAACCAGTAGACCGTGCCGGCGATGAGCGTGACCGTCGTGTATTGCACGCCACCCTGCACGAGGAAGTCCTCGACACCGGACCGTTCGGCCATCTCGTCGACACGCATCCACTTGAGGATCCGGATCGCCGCCTTCCGCGCCAGGCGCGCCACCAGCCAGCCCGCCGCAAGCAGCACGAGCGCAAGTCCGATGTCCGGCAGTACATGCCAGGCACGTTCTGCCTGCCGGCGCAGCGACTCGATGAGCGTCGCGGTGTCATCCATGTGTGCGGGATCTCCTGATCCGTCATCGTAACGAAAGAAGACGCCGTACGCTAGAATCCGCCGCATGACTCGCACCCTGCGCAACGGTTCTGCTCTGGCCCTCGGCCTCGCTCTTGTCGGGCTCAACGCCTTTGACCGGCCGGCGGCCGCACAGGCCCAGCGTCTCCAGACGCCGGCGGAGGCCGTCAAATACAGCCAGGGCGGCACGTTGTATGACCCGCTGATGAAGTTCGTCTACGAGTTGGACGCGGCGTCCAATCTGATGAGCGTCAAGAAGCTCACCACCACACTCGGCGGACGGGACGTGGTGCTCGCGGTGCTCTCCAATCCCCCGATTTACCGGCCCGAGGACGTGCTCAAGACCGACAAGCCGATCGTCCTCATCGTGAACAACGTGCACGGCAACGAAGTCGCCGGCAAGGACGCGAGCATGGAGATCATGCGCGACCTCGTGCAGGGCGACCTGCGGCCGTTGCTCGACGACGTGGTGGTGCTGAATGTGCCGACGATCAATCCCGACGGCGCTGAAGTGCGACGCCGCACGAACGACCAGAACTTCGACATGAACCGCGACTACCTGAAGCTGGAATCGCAGGAAATCGGTGCGGTCGTGACCCAGCTGCTGAATGTGTGGCACCCGGACATCTGGGTGGACACGCACCACGGGGGCTCTGCGCCCTACGCCCTCACCTACCAGACGAACATGAACCCCGCCGGCGACAAGGGGCTGGTGGACTTCGGCAACAACGAAATCATCGCGGCCATCCGTCGCGCGCTGCGCGCGGAGAACTATGACGGCTTCTGGTACTCGGGTCCCGGCAACGTCAACGGCGAAGCCGGCTGGACGGCCACGTCGGTCGAGCCGCGCAAGCAGCACGTCTACGGCGCGATGGCCAACACCCTCGGCTTCCTGTTCGAAACGCCGTCGGCCTCCCACCGCGTGGTGGACAACGGCACCCGCGTGGTGGAGATCCCCCGCGACGAGACCTATCGGCATCAGGTGCGCGGCCAGTACATCGGGCAGCGCGAACTGATCCGGTTTGCGGCGGCTCGCGCGGCAGACATCAAGAAGGTCATCGCCAACGCAAAAGCGACTGCAGCCGCCCGCGGCCACAACGACAGCGACAACGACCAGGTCCCGCTTGAGTACCGCGTCAAGAACAAGGGCAACGAAGACTTCTGGGTGCGCGCGGGCGCCGCAGCTGGACGCGGGGCTGGTGGTGGACGTGGGGCCGGTGGTGTGGGTGGTGTAGGTGGCGGCGCGGGACGCGCCGGCGGCGCGCCGGGACAAGCGCCGGCTCCGGTCACGTATGAGAAGGTGAACCGGCCCGTGTTCCTCGACTACGAAGTGACGCGCTCGACGACGCGGCCGTGGGGATATTTTGTAGCGAACGGTGCGGCCGCCAAAGTGGTGCCGATGCTGCACGACCATCAGATCACCGTGCAGCGCCTGACGGCGCCACTCGAAGTGGAACTCGAGGTCTACTACGCGACGTCGATCACGGCCGACTCCTACTTCCAGGGCAAGTATCTGCGCGAGGTCACCGCCGAGAAGCGCACCGAGAAGATGACCTTGCCGGCAGGCACGCTCTTCATTCCGAGCGGCCAGGCGCGGTCCAACCTCATCAGCTACCTGCTGGAGCCGGAAACGGACGACAACCTCGTCACCTGGGGCTACCTCGATGACTTCCTCCAGGTCACGTCGAACCGTGGCGGCGGCGCTGGTCGTGCGGGCGGAGCGCCGGATCCGGATGATCCACAGCCCCCAGCTGCTCGCGGCGGTGGCCGAGGGGGCGCCGCCGGTCAGCGCATCCCGATGTACCGGCTGATGAAACAGACGACATTTCCAGCGATGGTGATCGAGCCGCCTCCGGCCGGCGTGAAAAACCAGATTTACCGATAAGAGGGGATTGGGCCGCGATCCCTCGTACAATCAATGGGTGTCCGATACTGATAAAAAAGCGCTGACGTTTGCCTCTCTGGGGCTCAATGATTCACTGGTCGCCGCGGTTACCGCCCTTGGCTACGAAGAAGCGACCCCCATCCAGGCTGAAGCGATTCCGCTGCTGATGACCGGCAAGGACCTGATTGGTCAAGCCGGCACTGGCACGGGCAAGACCGCCGCCTTTGCACTGCCACTGCTCCACCGCCTGCTCGAAGGCGAAGCTCCGAAACGTGGTCCCGCGCGCGCGCTCATCCTCGTGCCAACGCGTGAGTTGGCGATGCAGGTCGCTGAGGCGATCCACAAGTACTCCAAGCAGACCTCGCTGACCGTGGT
>CAZLJG010000406.1:0-2703 GCA_964559545.1 uncultured Solibacteraceae bacterium
CACACACACGGCCCGGGGGCATCGCCTCCGGGCCGTTTTTTATTGGAGCGCTGCGCGAACCGATTGCGCGATCGGGTGCGCGGGATCGACGGCGAGCGCGGCCGCGACGAGCCGGCGGGCTTCGGCGACATTGCCAGAGGACAACTCGCAAAAGGCCAGATAGGCCAACGCATCAGGCTGACGCGGATTGAGGCGCACCGCCGTGCGCAGCTCCGTCGCCGCTTCGTCCAGTTTCGACTGCACCACGAGATTCACGCCGAACTGCAATCGCGCGTCCGCACTGTCGGGTGCCAGAGACACCGCATGCCGGAACATGCGCTCGGCGAGGTCCACGGCCTGCACGGCGGCGCCGACTCTCCCGAGTCCAAGCCAGAAGTCCGCGGGCTCCGTGGCGTCCGGGGTGATCATGCCGAGGGTTCGAGTCGCGCCCGCGCGGTCGTCCGATCGCTGCTGCGCCGTTGCGAGGTCGCCAAGCACTTGCGGCGAGCGATTGCCGGCAGTCACAGCGGCCATCAGGTAGGGCACGGCCTGGGCCGGTTTGTTCTCAACAAGGTACTGACGGCCGACGAGGTGGTGTGCGGCTCCAGGCTCCGGCGCGTCGGGCGAGAGTCGGTCCACCCACTGCGCGGCTTCCGCATCACGGCCAAGAATCACCAGCCGCTGCGCCAGCTTGAGTCCCTCCACCCACCGGCCTTCGTTCACCGACGCCGGCGCATTCACAAGGGCGAACAACGCAGCGCCCGCCAATGCCGGGACGGTCATGGACGACCACGCGCGAGCCCGGATCGCTGACGCGCAGGCGTCAAGCGCGACACCGGCACCGACGAACATGGGGACCAGCAACGGCAAGCGGTAGCGGTCCGCCACAAAAAAGAGGGCGACCGCTCCGGCATACAGCGGGACAAACGACAGCCACACCAGGGTGCGCGGGTCGGCCCGTCGCGCGAGGAGGCCGAGCCCGATCAGGCCCAGCGGCATCAGCAACCACGGCCCGGCCGGCAGCCATCGCAGCCATGAATCTGTTTCGTGAACGTAGAAGGGATAGGAGTACGGCAGCGCGACGTACTTCGCGTGAAACACGTACGCGAACTTCTTCGCGAACAGGGCGATCGCATCACCCGGGTTCTCCCACATCCAGGTCAGCGCCAGGTCCCTGAAGTACGCCGACGCCTCATCGTCGGTCGCGGCACGTCCGAGGGCCCGGCCGGCGACCTCGCGCACGTCATGGGCTTGCCCGGCAATGCTGGGCCGGATGCCGGGCACTGGCTGATAAAACCCCGTCGCCGTGGGCGAGTTGCCAATGTAGAGATTCAGGCCGCCGTGCGACGACACGGTAAGCCACTCGCCTGCGACCACGCCGTTGCGAACCGCGACTGGGGCCAATGCGATCAGCAGGCCGGCCAGAAACACACCGGCCGGGCGTACACGACGAGCGATCAGCAGAACCACGATCAAGCCGGCGGCGACGGCCATCATGTTGGGTCGGTTCAGGGCTGCCAGTCCAAACGCCGCGCCGGCCAGCATGAACCACCGCGTCGAACGACCTCTGTCTGCTCGTAACGCCCACGTCAGGGCGATCAGCGCGCCGGTCGTGAGCGCGGTATCGATCGACGCCTGGAGAATCAGCACTTCATAAAACGTGACGACTCCGGTAGCGATCGCAAGGCCCGCTGCCCACCACGCAGCGCGGGTGTTGGCCCACGCGGCCGTCATCACCCAGATGCCGCCCACGCTTGCCGCACCAGCGACCACCTGCAACACGCGTACGCCCGTGAACGAATCGGTCACGGCAAGGCCGACGGCCAACACATACATGTAGAGAGGAGACAGGTAATACAGTCCAGGACCGAGCAACCAGTCGCCGGCGACGATGCGCTGCGCGAGTTCGGCGTACGCGCTGGTGTCGAGCCCGCTGAGTTCACTCAGCATTGGGTGATCGGCGAGCTGTGCGACGACGATCAACTTGATCACCAGAGCGACCGTGATGATCACGAGAAGCGGTCGTTTCGCGGATTGCAGCATTGAGGTGTCATCCTTCACGTGGTTGCACATTTTCGTCAAGCACTCTCATACCCCAGCAGGAGTATCTCGTGATGATTCTATGAAGTTTTCTTGACCGACAACGATTGGCGGGCGTAGGATGCACCACCCTCGCGGCTTGTTACGAAGTTGTCCGATGGTGCGCAGAGCGCATCCGCGGAGACGTTTATGCAGGCAGCGAGCATGGAGGAGGAGCTGGAATGACACGAGTCTTAAGAGGAGTGCTGCTCGTTGCCGGAATACTGGTGATGTCGGCGGGGTCGGCCAACGCGCAGGCGATTGGTCAGATCTTCGGGAAGGCAACAGACTCGTCCGGTGGCGTGCTGCCGGGCGTGACAGTGACGGTGACGGGTCCGACGTTGCAGCGGCCGTTGTCCAGTGTGACGACGGAGTCGGGCGCGTATCAGTTCCCGGTGGTGCCGATCGGCACGTACACCGTGACGTTTGAACTGAGCGGCTTCAAGCGCGTGGCACGCCAGAGTGTGCGCGTGACTGACGGCTTCAACGCCGAGATCAACGCGTCGATGGAAGTGGGCGCGATGACGGAGGAAGTCACGGTTTCGGCCGCGGCTCCCGTCGTGGACACGAGAAAGACGACCACGGGCGCGACGTTCACGGCGGAAATCCTCGAGAAGATTCCGACGGCGCGTGACCCCTGGCAGA
>CAZLJG010000407.1:0-2692 GCA_964559545.1 uncultured Solibacteraceae bacterium
GCCTGCGGACTGCCCTCGAAGATGAAGCTGTACTGCTCGGCGGCGGGCAACATGGCGGTGAGGTTGATGAAGTTCGGCGACACGAAGTCCGGACTCATCTGCACCACCATCTGGTCGCCAGGCGTAGGCTCACCCGTGATCACCGACATCGGATCGGTGTAGCCGTCGTTGAACTGATACGCGTTGTAGTCACCGACCGAAATCACGGCCGTCCCCGGATTCGTGGTCTGCAGCTGCTGCAGGAGCTGGGCCACCGACTCGGCCTGCGCCACACGCTTGGCACGCACGCGATCGCCTTCGATCCCCACAACGTCAACATCGATGAAGGACCGCAGGTGATTGACAACGACGATGACCGGTCGCGGGTTGAAACTGTCGGGGTTGACGGTGGCGTGCAACACAAGCGGTGGGCGGTCGTGCAACATCAACGACCCACCACCAGGAGGTGTGTAGGTACCGGCGGGTTCAGCAGCAACCGAATCGATCCGCACACGCGAGGTCTTCACGAGAAACCCGACGTTCTGCGTCGCCGGGGTGACTCCGTTGGCCAGGAACGCCGGGACGAGGCGAGCTTCGTAGCCGGGATTCGGCTCCCCTGCCGCGACCGCGTCGCTGTTCACCTGATCGGCGAGCCCCTGCAGCGTGGCCTCGTCGAGAATTTCAATGTGGCCGATGACGTCCGGTGACCGCATCAGCTGGCGGATGGCCAACGCCGCTTTCCGACGGCGGGTGTCGTTGCCGGCGAAGTTCTCGATATTGAAGGCCGCCACCGTGAACTCGTCGGCATCGGGCTCCGGCACCGCCACGCCCAACATGTTGGCCGAAGTCGTGTACCCGGCCTCAGGCAGCACCTTATACGCCCCAAACGAAAAGTCGAGCGGTCCGATCACGCCACTCAAGGTCACGTTGGACGTGACAAAGGTGATGGACGAGCCGACGAGTCCGTCAGTATCAACGAAGATGCGCTCCGGATTCCCGTCGAACCGCGGAATGCAGCAGTCCACCAGGCCCGTGATGGGATCGGCCGGCACAGGGTCAGCGACCGGAATTCCGGGCTCGCGCATCGGCCGCGCCACGCCTGGAAGCACTGTCGCGATCTCGCCGAAGTCGTCAGTCGGCGCGACGGACACAAGCGTCGCGGCCTCCACACGCATCCCTTCGAATCGCTCGAGCTGCCCCGCCGGACCCGCCGGGTTCAGCATCGCCGTCGTCAACGTGACCGCGCCAGGCAGCGGATTGCCGCTCGACTGCACCACCACGTCGCCGGGCAGTGAGCTCTCGAGTTGCGTCAGGCTGAAGAACTCATTCGCCGTGCCCTGCACGACCACCGCATCACCAACCGCCACAGCTGCGGCTGCACCGGTGAAGACAAACAGTCCCTGCGACGTCGAGGCATCCCCATCCCCGGCATCGGTCGTCTGCAGGAAGAACCCATTCGCCTTGCGAGCCGTCACCACGCCAGTGGTGGTGACGTCGAGGCCGAGGTACGGCGTCACCGTTCCGGCGCCCTGGATGTCGTGAATGGCCGCCGCAGTGAACGAACAGCTGCGTGTCGGCGATGCACTGTTGCGCGGCGTCGGCTGGCCGATCGAAAAATCAACCGTGTTGTTATTGGAGTCGAAACACCCACCACGTTTGCGCAGCGCGGCCGAGGTGTTGCTGGCCGCCGACGTCGGTCCGGAGCCTTCGAAGCAGGTCGCTCCGCCGTAGCCGACGAGATCTGCGGTCGATGAAGATGGGCACTGGCCAGCGATGGGTGCCGCGCTGGTCTGCAGCGCTACTTTGCCTGAACCCGCGGCCATCGTGATCGAGCCGCTCGCGTCGGGCGCCGGCAGCGGCGTCGAGGGCGTCGCCCCTGCGGCCTGACGAACCAGATAGTAGCCACCGGCCGCAATGCTGCCGGTCAGCGGCGTCACCTGCCACGTGCCGGTCCCGCTCGACGACGTGTACTGGACGGACCAGCCGGTGAGATTGACGGGCGCCGAACCGCGATTAAACAACTCGACGAAGTCGTGACTGAACGGGGCGCCGGAGTTGCCTCCGCCGCCATACACCTGGCTGATCACCACGTCCGACGACACGGGTG
The DNA here is from genome assembly GCA_964559545.1 of uncultured Solibacteraceae bacterium. GTDB lineage: Bacteria > Acidobacteriota > Vicinamibacteria > Vicinamibacterales > SCN-69-37 > SYFT01. The sequence continues at coordinate 2,087 of CAZLJG010000407.1, forward strand.
GCGGGTCGTCGTCATTGGTGATGGTGCCCACACCCGTGGCATCCGCGAGACTGGCTCCTGACACGTTGCTCAGCACGGCGAAGAACTGCTCGGTGGCTTCGAAGGTCGAATCGCCCACCACGACGACGGTGACGGTGTAGCTCATCGTGCCGCCAGGCAGGAACACGCCCGTCTGGATGTGCTCGACATAATCGCCATCGGCCGTCGTCGCGGTGTCGTCGGCCGTGGTGATGTCGAACGTGATGCCCGAGTGGGCGCCCGTGACCGTGACGGTAAACGTCGCATCCACCGTCCCGCCATCGCCTTCCACAACGCTCACGTCATTGATGGACAGCGTGGCCCCAGCGACGCCGCTGAAGGTCTGGCCGGCGTTGACGGCGCTGGCCGTGCGCGCGGCCGGGGTGCTCCACGTGAAGTCGCTGTAGCTTGTGCCGGTGCCCACCAGCTGGAGCGACAGCCCGACCGGCTCGCTGCCGTTTTCGCTGACGCCGATGTCGGTGCTGACCATGCCATTGGCCGGTCCGCTGGTGGCGGTGAACACGCCTTCGTAGCTGAGAAACTGAATAACCGTCGTGCCCTGCACGAGCGCGACCCCATCTGGGGCCC
>CAZLJG010000408.1:0-2683 GCA_964559545.1 uncultured Solibacteraceae bacterium
GATCCACGACAACGTGCCCACAATGCCGGGAGCGCCCGGGGAGAGCGGCAGCGATTCCACGAGGTGGCCGACGAAGATGAGCGTGATCAGCGAGAGGAAACCGAGCCGCACCGCGACCACGAGGCCGACGAGGTTCGCGATGAACATGGCCACCACCATGGCCCACTGCGTCGACGGCGCGAGGGTGAGCGTCACCAGCGAGATCGCCCCCACCGCGAGCGCATCGGAGCGCAGAAGGCGCCGGCACATCAACAGCAGCAGGACCCACATCAGGCCGACGAAGATCGACCACGGCAGCGCCTTGAGCAGGCCGCCGAACATTTCACTGATGCCGCCCAGCCCGCGGAAGTAGAACATTTCCTTGAGCATGGGCTCGTCGCCGGCCTGCACGACGAGCACGACGGCCGCCACCGTGGGCAGATACGCGACGATCGCCCACCACGCGCCGAGAAACACCTCACGCCCCACCTGCGGGTCGCGCCACTCCCCCGCCATCAGGCGGCTCCAACCGATCAACACACGCGGCCACTGCCGCCGGATGAAGGGCTCGATGGCCATGTAGAACAACCAGCAGAACGCACCGGTGAACAACCCGACGGCGGCGGCGCCGTGCAGAGAGCCGAAAATCCGGATGTCCAGACGCGGAGCCCCGGTGAGCAGGCTCGCCACAAACATGAGACCTGCCGTCACCTGAGCGAGCCGCATGGCCCCGCGTCGATCCCCACGTTGCAGCACGGAGTTTCGGCGCATAAAAAACGCCGCTCCGGCATAGGCAAGGGCCAGCAGGATCACGAGCGCATACACCGTCACCTGCCCGGCCCACGTCCGGGCGGAGAGCACAAAGGGCGACGCACCAAATTCATGCGATGTGCGCGGCGAGAGCACACGGAACGCGACCACACGTCCGGCCAATTCGGCCGCCTCGATCCTGAGCACATCGCCGGGCGTCGCCGCCTCGCGCACCCACGCCACCCGCCGATCACCAGGCATCGCAAGAGTGGGCATCGGTGGCGCGGGCGTGAAGGTGCTCATGTCGAGCCGCGCTTCCGCGAAGAGTCGGGACCAGTCGACCGGCGCGACGTCCCCACCAGGACTCGCCGCCGTGTCCACCGGACGGACATACAAGGTGTCGAGACTGCCATCCGGCGCGCGCTCCACATAGATGGAGCCCGGCTCGAAGAGGGGTTCGTATCCGCCGTACCCGGTCACCGTTCGTATGGGCAACCCGAGGATTTCGAGACCGACGCGCCCCATCTCGAAACCCGCCATGGGCGTGGGTTGTTCGCGGTACCAAAAATACACGGCCGCCGGCCGGAGCGACGCCAGACGCGACCAGGGACGCGTGTTGTCGATGATCGTCGCATCCCGCCAGTCGGCATAGCGATACCGAAACCCCGCGGCGGTATCGACGGGCGCATCCGGATACCCCAGGCTCGTCAGGAGATCCCGCGTTTGCGCCGACAAGACTTCGGCCGACCGCGAGACACCAAATGGCGCCGCCGAATTCCAATACCACGTGCCCAATATCGTCAGGGCCACCACGAACACCGCGCCGAGACCAAGCGCCATCCGCGGCGACAGCGCGCCCTGCACAGCCGCCGCCGCAACGAGCTGGGGTGAGGGGGTCTCGCCCGCGGCAATCGCCGCCGCCAACGGATCACCACCGGGCAACGATGCGGCGACGAGGGCGCAGGAGACCGGACGCCGACGTGGATCCGATTCGAGACACCGCTCAATCACTCGCGCCACGGCGGGTTCGAGCACCGGCTCACTCGTGGACAGATCCACCGACGACGTGTCGGCGTGCCGATCGCGGAGCTGCGCGAGACTGTTGACGTTGTGAAAACGCTTGCCCGTGAAGATTTCGTAGAGCACGAGGCCGAGCGCGTAGATGTCCGTCTGAATCGTGACGGGTTTGCCCTCGAGCTGCTCGGGCGCCATGTACGCGGGCGTGCCGGCGAACTCGCCCACGCCCTTGCCGTCGGCCTGCAACGCGGTGGCCAGACCAAAGTCGGTGATGCGCACGTGACCGCGACCGTCGAGCATGATGTTCGCGGGCTTCAAATCACGATGCAGCACCCCACGTTCGTGTGATGCCGCCAACCCTGCGCACAACTGCCGCGCGATCTCGACGCCCTTGTCCGCCGGCAACCGCCCAATGCGCCGCAGCAACACCGACAGGTCTTCCCCATCGATGTACTCCATCGAGATAAACCGGCGGCTGGGTCCCCCGCCTGTCGCAGGCACGGCCCCGACATCGTGTACACGACAGACGTTCGGATGGGAGACCTGACGCGCGGTGCGCACCTCGGACAACAGCCGATCGAGGCTCGCACGATCCGCATCAATGCGTTCGGGCAGGAACTTCAGCGCCACCGACTGCCCGAGCGTGAGGTCATCCGCGCGATACACCTCGCCCATGCCGCCACGGCCGAGCAGACCGATGATGCGATACCGGTCAGCCAGCACCATGCCCGGCGCAAACCGGCCATGGTCAAACGCCGAACTGCCCATCGACTCGCCCAGGCGCGTCTGGCTGGTGGTCAGGTCCATCTCGTCAGGCATGCCGCAAGAGTCTATCGGAGCGCGGGGGCTTTAGCCCCCGCGTTGTCCCAAGGGCTAAAGCCCTTGGGCTCCGGTACAATCCGATCATGTCCTCCCGCCTGCTTATCCCCACCCTGCT
>CAZLJG010000409.1:0-2681 GCA_964559545.1 uncultured Solibacteraceae bacterium
TGACGATGTTGACGTTCTGCCGCTGCGCCCACGCGATCGCCTGCGTGATCGCGGCCTCGCTGCCCGCGCTCACGTAAAACGCCTGCTGCTTGTTGAGAATCGGCAGGAACGGTTCAAGGTTCCAGTTCATGTCGCGGTTCGGGTTCGCGCCGTAGACCTTGGCCTGCGCGAGCAGGCTCTCGAGTTCACGGAGTCCCGAATTGGCGGCGCCACCGGCGCGCCCACCCGCGGGGAAGCCACCACCGCCACGACCGCCCCCACCGCCGCCGGGGAACGCCAACGCGAGGCCCGCTGCCGGGCGCACCACGTTTTCCTCCCACGTCCAGCCGTCGAGGTTCATCAGCGGCACTTCGCCACCGATGATTCCGCCGCCCGGGAAGATCCCGGCTGACGTGATGCCTTCGGTGCGCGCCACCGCGATGGCATCGCTATCGGACTGATACGCCACCTTCGTGCGCAGCATCTGGTTGAACGTCAGGATTTCGTTCACGTCCTCGAAGCCGCGGACGCCGGGCTCGTTGAGACCGAGGTCGGTCTGCGCGTCGATGAAGCCGGGATAGACGTTCGCGCCGCGCGCATCCACAACACGCGCACCCGAGGGAATCGACACGTTCGCGCCGACCGCCTGAATCGTGTTGCCGCGAATGACGACGGTGCCGCGCGGAATCACCGGACCGGAGACCGTGTGAATGCGCGCGTTGGTGATCGCCCACGTTGCGCCGTTCGCGTTGAACAGCACCTTGCCGGCTTCCGGCGTCACGTTGAACAGGTTGCCCGTCACCGCAGGTGCGGCCGGTGCCGGCCGGTTCGCAGTGGCCGCCGCGATGCGCGCGAGGTCCGCCACGCGGTCGTAGTAGAGCTTGCCGTCGATGTACGTGTGATCGACGATCGCGTAGGTGCTCAGCGGATGGTTGTTCCAGAGCACGACGTCGGCGTCCTTGCCGACATCGAGGGAGCCCACGCGGTTTTCGATGCGGAGCTGACGGGCCGGGTTCATCGTGACCATGGCCATGGCCTGGTCGTCGCTCACGTCACCCCAGCGCACGGACTTGGCCGCCTCGGTGTTCATGCGGCGCGCGTGTTCCGCGCTGTCCGAGTTGATCGAGACGTTGACGCCCTTGTGGGTCATCAGGCCCGCGTTGCCGGGGATCGCGTCCTCGGCTTCGATTTTGTAGCCCCACCAGTCGGAGAAGGTGGACGCGCCGGCGCCGTGCGCCGCCATTTCCTTCGCGACCTTGTAGCCCTCGAGCACGTGCTGGAAAGTGGCGACCTTGAAGCCCATCTCGTCGGCGAGGCGGATCATCATGAGGATTTCGTCCGCGCGGTAGGAGTGGCAGTGCACGAGGCGCTTGCCTTCGAGGACCTCAACCAGCGCGTCGAGCTGGAGGTCACGACGCGGCGGAATGGTGGTCGCCTTGTTGGAGGACGCGTTGTAGGCCGCCCAATCCTTCTGATATTTCTTCGCGCGCGTGAACGCATCGCGAATGACGAACTCCACGCCCTGGCGCGTGCCGGGGTAGCGGGGGAGCGCGTTGCCCTGCAGGCCGCCGGCGCCGCCGCCCGACCGCTTCGGGTTTTCACCCAGCGCGAACTTGATGCCGGGCATCGAGCCTTCCATGATCAGCTCGTCGCCGCGCTCCGCACCCCAGCGCAGCTTGATCGTGACCGCGCCGCCACCGATCGGATTGGCCGACCCGTGGAGCACGTTCGCGATCGTCAGGCCGCCCGCCAGGTTGCGCTGAATCGCGATCGCCGTCGGGTTGAGCACCTGGCCCATATCGGTCATCGAACTGACCGCGGTCGCCCCTTCGTTGATGGCGTCGTTGCCGATGTGCGAGTGCGCATCGATCAGGCCGGGCGTCACGAACTTGCCGGTGCCGTCAACGATCGTCGCACCGGCGGGAATCTGGACGTTCGTGCCGATGGCGGCAATTTTGCCGTCCCGCATCACGATCGTGCCGTTGTTGATGGTGCCGCGCGACACGGTGATGAGCGTCGCATTGCGGATGGCCACGACCGACGACGCCTGAGCCGCCTGCGGGGCGGGGGCGTCGGAGTTGCCGGCAAGACGTGCGCCGGCGGCCGGGACGAGGAGGGCAGCGACCGCTGCCAACCCTAGGACTGCGGAGTGAATCGTTCGACGTGCCAATGGAGCCTCCAGATGGGAGAAAGAACCCGGGGAACTGTAGCGTACGGATACGCCCCCCGACCATTGGTCGTTGACGTCTATCCTTTGCGCCCCAACTCGCCTCGGCGCAGCCGGCGGTAGAGCTCCAGCGCGGCCCGGATGATTTTGATCGCCTCGGCGGGGCCCAGCATGTCTTCCACGACGACTTCCTTGTTCTCGAGGGACTTGTACTCCTCGAAGAACTGCCGGACCTGCCGCAGGATGTGCTGCGGCAGCTGGCTCTTGTCGGTGTAGTCGGCAAACGCCGGGTCCTTCACGCTGACAGCGACGATCTTGTCGTCGATGCCCTTCTCGTCGCGCATCCGCATCACGCCGATGGCGCGCGCTTCGACGATAGTCAGGGGATGGACGGGTTCCTGGCCGAGCACCAGCGCATCAAGCGGGTCCCCATCGTCGCAAAACGTGCGGGGAATGAAGCCGTAGTCGGCCGGGTAATGAACCGCACTGTAGAGCACGCGATCGAGACGGAGGAGACCGGTCTCCTTGTCGAGTT
>CAZLJG010000410.1:0-2680 GCA_964559545.1 uncultured Solibacteraceae bacterium
CGTTGTGCGTGAGGGTCAGGTAGCGGACCCCGAGCCGGTGGAGGTCGCGCACCAGAACGGCGGCGAAGCCGCGACTGCGTTTGTCGGGCCTGCCGCGCTCCCGGGCGGTATGCGTTTTCTGTACCTGGGGTGGAGCGGCGCAATGAGTGAGCGGGCGCTGTACGCCGGGTCGCTCGACGGGGCCGCTCCGGTGCGCCTGGTGGCCTCGGACTCCGTCGGGGCCTATGCGGAGCCGGGGTTTCTCCTGTTTGTGCGGGCCGGCGCGCTGTTCGCCCAGCGGTTCAACGCGTCGACGCTCGAGGTCTCCGGCGACCCCATTCGGCTGGCCGACGACATCTCGATGAACACCGCAACCGGCCGTGCCTCGTTCGGCGTGTCCAACACGGGCGTGCTCGCGTATCGAACAGGCGGCGCCGTTGCGGGCGTCTCGGACCTGGTGTGGCTCGATCGCTCCGGCAAGGCCCTTGGGACCGTGGGTGCCTCGGGCAATTATTACCAGTTACGGCTGTCACCGAACGGTAAGCGCGTTGCGCTGGTGTCATCCGGGGCCGGCTCCGAGGTCGGCCAGCGATTATCTGTGCTCGACTTGGGAAATGGCGTGGCCAGCGCGCTGCCCACCGGCGATCTGGGTTCACCGAACGATCCCGCGTGGTCACCGGATGGCGAGAGCCTCGCGTTTGAGGCCATCGCCCAGTCCGGCCATCGCCATCTGTACACGCAGCGAATTGGCGGGGCGGCGCCCACGCTCGCCTATGAGTCCGCCGACGCCATCAAGTGGCTGACTGACTGGTCACCCGACGGCAAGTTCATGCTGTACGTGCTGGGCAGGCCCAGCAAGCTGTTTGCGGTGCCTCTGGACGGGCCGCGCGAGGCGAAGCTCCTGCTCGAGACGCCCGAAACCATCGACGGCGCCCACTTTTCCCCTGACAACAAGTGGGTCGTCTACCAGATCACCGAGGCCGGGGCGTATCAAGTGTGGGTCGCGTCGTTTCCGGCATTTGACCAGCGTCGCCGTATTTCGCCGCAGGGGGGCGGCCAGGCGTTCTGGCGCGGCGACGGTCGCGAGATCTATTATCTGACGCCAACCGGCACGATGATGTCGGTCGCGGTCACACCGAATGCGTCAGGCGCGCTCGACTTCGGGGCGCCGGTCGAGTTGTTCCAATCCCCGCGCACCACTCCGAACCTGACCATCGATCTGTATTCCGTCACCGGGGACGGCAGGCGCTTCCTGTTCATCCGCCCGCGCGAGGCGACAGCCATTCGCCGGCCGGTCAATGTGATCATCAACTGGGCGGAAGGACTGACGGCGCGGCAATAACGCGAACGGTGAGATCAGTCCACGACGAAGCTGTAGATCTTCCACCGTCCGCCGCTTTCGATCATCGACCCGAACAGCCGGACCTCACGCACACCGCCGGTGTCTCGCACATCGAGCGTCGCTTCCGGGTGGATCGTAAAGCTGCCATACGTTGTCGCGGGGCTGCCGAAGCTGACCGCGACCAATTCAAGCCGTTGTCCGCCATGTTGGGCGAGTGTCTGTGCAAGGAACGTGGCGTTGCGTTGTGATTGTTCCGCCCACGCGCGCTCCGCCGGCATTCCAACATCCGGCCGGCTGGCCGGCAGGGCGGGCCAGATGTGTTTGAGGAACTCGGTCTCATTCACGACCTGTTGTGAGAGCGCGTTTGTGTCGCGCGCGGCGAGTGCCTGCAGGAACGCGGTGACCGCCGCATCCTTGGATTCGTAGCTGGGGACCAGCGGCACGGCCGTTGGAGTGGTCGTGCACGCAGGCAGGGCGACCAGGGTGAGCATCAAGAAAAAACCCGGGATGGCCTGGTGGCCACCCCGGGTGAGTCGTTCGAACATGGGGCCTATTATCGTCCGTAGAACGTCCAGCCGCGCGTCCAATCGGAAGCGAGGTCCGGACCGAGGGCGCCGATGAAGTTGGCGACTTCGAAGAACCCGTCGTTGGGTGGCACCGCGGGGGTGCGCGTCAACGCGGGCGAACCGGCCACCGGGCGCCAGTCCGGCGCGGTGCGGTTGTACGGAGCGACGAGCTGCGGGTCCTGGCCTTCCGCAATGGTGGAGCCCCAAGCCGCCCGACCTGCGGCTGACTGTGCCGACGATCCCCAGTAGCCCGTGCCACCCGATCCCGTCTGGAAGATCAGGCCGTTGGTCACCGCCAGCGTGCCGTTCGCGATGAGGGGAAGTGCCGCCGCATCACGCACGTCGATGCCACGGTCCTTGAAGCCCATCACGATGAAGTTGCGGATGATGCCGGCGGTGCCGACACGCAGGCGCATGCCGTTCGTGCTCTCGGGGCCGAACTCCTGCGTGGGGTCGCCGACGAGCGTGATGTTGTAGAGCGTTGGCGCCGATCGCGGCAACAGGTTGTGGTTGTTGCCGTTGTTGTCGGCTTCGATGCCCTGGTCGGTGTCGTCCCCGCGCTGCTGCACGACCGCATATTGAATGCGGCCGTTCCAGCCAAACGTCCAGTCGATGCTGTCGTCGCCGATGTTCGTGAGCACGACGCGTTTGATGTCCACCGACCCGCCGAACATTTCGATCCCGTCGTCCTTGTTCCACGACACCTGGATGTTTTCGACGATGGTGCCGCGACCGACGCCCTGGAACGCGATGCCGTTCAGTTCGTTGTCCGGGCTGAACTCGATGCCGGCGA
>CAZLJG010000411.1:0-2667 GCA_964559545.1 uncultured Solibacteraceae bacterium
ATATGGAGAATGCGGATCGAACACATGCACCCACGCGAAGAACTTGCCCGGTGCGCGATCAATCCAGCCCATCGTGCGTGACACAACGGTGTCTGCCGGGCGTTCGGGCACACTCAGCGCCTGATCGCCCTGCAGTTCCGAAATCTGGTCGTCGTATTCGTCGAAGCCGGGAGCGAGACCAAACCGGCGCGTAAGCGGAAAGCCTCCGATAAACGCGCCCGTTGAGAACCCCGCGGCCTTGAGCCGCGTGGCCAGCGTGGCCGTCCCGTCCGCGACTCGATAGCCGCTATTGTCGCGGATGCCGTGTTCGTACGGCAGCCGGCCCGTCAGGATCGACGTGTGTGAGGGCAGCGTGACCACCGCGTGCGCGTGGGCAAACGAAAAGCGCGCGCCCTGGGCGGCGAGGGCGTCAAGGTTGGGCGTGGACGCCGCACCACCGTACGACCCGAGTGCGTCCGCGCGCAGGGTGTCGATGGTGATCAGTAGGACGTTCTGGTCCGGCGTCGGAGCGATGGTGTAGCCGGCTCGCTGCAACCACCAGACGGTCGCCGCCGCGGCCAGCAGGCCGGCGACGGCGACAACGGCGAGACGTTTCATGCGAAGAGCTTACTTCGGCGGATAAATCGAGTGGTGCAGAGACAGGCCCTGACGGCCGACGCTCATCACGAGCTGTTTGGCCGTTTCCCCAGCTGGACGTGTGAACTGGACCTCGTACTGATTGGCGATGGCGGTGGCCATGTTCGTCAGGTGGAGTTCCAGCGCGCTCTCTGCGGCAATGGTTTCACTCTTGCCGCCCGTGTTCCGCGCCAGTGCATTGGTGAGCACCCCACGAGGGTCGGCCGTCACCGTGCCTGAACTGTAGACGACGATCCAGAATGACGCCTGTGCGTTGACCACCTGCGTCAGCATCTGCTGCGGCTGCATCGCGCTGCGTTCGTCGGTGGGCAGCACCTGGAAGGCCACGATCGCTCTGCGCGGATTCTTGGCCTTCTGGAGCGTCTTGGCCCCTTCTGTAATGGCTTCAAGCAGAACAGCAGGCTGGTTGTCCTTCGGGAAGAGCCGGCTGATGCCTTTCTCGAGATCCGGCCCGGACGACGTCATGCGCGTCATCGGGATAGCGGCCTGGCCGAACTCCATCAGTTCCATTTCAGTGTTCGGATCGGCGGCGCTCATGGCTTTGACGAACGCGCTGAACGCCTTCCGGACGTCCTGGATGAGTCCCGAGCCCGCCACCTGGCCGCGCTGTCCCATCGCTCCGCCGCCGGTCGCCTTCGACGTGTCGGCCAACAGCACGATGCTGGCCGGTGTCGGCGCCTTCTTGAAGCTGACCACCGTCCGCCGCACAGGCGCGGAGGCGCCTTCGGCGAGTTCCCCGACGGCGATCTCGTCGGCCCGCAGGTCCGTGACCGGCTTTCCGGTGGAATCGACGACGGTCAGGTAAAACGTCTTCGTGTCCTGGGTGCGCGCAGCGACAATTGGCGCGGCAATGACGGCGACAGCGGCCAGCGCCGTGAGCATCTGCAGAACACGGCTGGGTCGAAACTGGGACATGGAATCCTCCGGGGGAAGACTAACAGCTAATCGGGGAATCGGCCATCGAGGAATCTATAATCGCGGCCATGACGAAGACAGTGCGAGGGTTGATGCTGGCGGGCGTGTGTATCGTGGCCATGGCTGCGGGGCTGGATGGTCAGGTGCCGGCCGGCGTGGACCCCGCCAGGTTCGCGCGAATCGACGACGTCATCGCGGCCGACATCGCCGCAAAGAAGCTTCCTGGTGCCGTGGTGGTCGTCGGGCAGGGCGATGCCGTGCACTTCCGGAAGGTCTACGGCAACCGCGCCCTCGTGCCGGCGGTGGAGCCGATGACGATGGATACGGTGTTCGACATGGCGTCGCTCACCAAGGTCGTGGCGACAACCTCGGCCGTGATGATGCTGGTGGAGGACGGCAAGATCCGGCTGAGTGACCCCGTCGCCCAGTACATCCCCGACTTCGCGCGCTACGGCAAGGACCGCGTGACCGTCCGTCACCTGCTGACGCACATGTCTGGCCTGCGGCCGGACGTGGACCTGGCGGATCCCTGGGTGGGACACGATGAAGCCATTCGGTTGGCGAACGAAGAGGTGCTCATGGCGCCGCCCGGACGCCGTTTTGTGTACAGCGACATCGGGTTTTTCCTGCTCGCGGACATCGTGGCCCGCGTGAGCGGCCAGAAGTTCGAGACATTCGTCGCCGATCGCCTCTTCAAACCGCTCGGCATGAACGACACCATGTTCCTGCCGCCGGCCACGTTGCGTGACCGTATCGCGCCGACTGAGGTGTGCACACCGTACGGCTGGCCGTGTGCGGGACCCGACGCCGCGATGTTGCGTGGCACGGTGCACGACCCGACGGCCCGGCGGATGGGCGGTGTGGCGGGACACGCAGGGCTGTTCAGCACGGCGAACGACCTTGTCCGCTTTGCACGCATGTTGCTGCGGGGCGGCGAACTGGATGGCGTGCGCGTGATGTCTCCTCTCACCGTCGCGCGGATGACGACGCCGTCAACGCCTGAGGGCGAGGCGAACGTGCGCGGCCTCGGCTGGGACATGGATTCGTCCTACTCGGTCAACCGCGGGGAACTGCTGCCAGTCGGTTCCTTCGGGCATACCGGGTTCACAGGCACGT
>CAZLJG010000412.1:0-2662 GCA_964559545.1 uncultured Solibacteraceae bacterium
GGCCGGGCCACTCGCTCGCGTCGGGCCAGGGCAGCGGGTTGTGCCCCCACTCGCCGCCGATGGCGTTGGCGCCCTCGAGCAGGCGGCCATCCACGACGACACCACCCCCGGTGCCCGTGCCCAGAATCACCCCGAAGACCACCCCGGCTCCAGCGGCGGCGCCGTCCGCGGCTTCGGACATCACCAGACAGTTGGCGTCATTGGCCAGCCGCACCTCCCGCCCCAGCGCGGCGGCCAGGTCGGCATGCAGCGGCTGCTGATTCAGCCACGTGGAGTTCGCGTTCTTGATGAGTCCGGTCACCCGCGACGGCGCGCCTGGAATGCCGATGCCCACCGTCACTGTGGTGCCAACGGCCTCTTCCCCGGCGTGCACCAACCCCGCGATGGCGGCAATGGTGCCGACGTAGTCATTGCGCGGCGTCGGGATCCGCGTCGTCCAGATCTCGCGCCCATCGTCGGCGAGCACCACCGCGGCGATCTTGGTGCCGCCGAGGTCAATGCCCATCCGCACCGGCTACTTCCCTGTCGTGGCGATGTGCAGTTCGCGCAACTGGCGGTCGTCCACCGTGGACGGCGATCCGGCCATCAAGTCCACCGCCTGCGCGGTCTTCGGGAATGCCATCACTTCCCGAATCGACGACTCCTCGCACAGGATGGCGACAATGCGGTCGAGGCCGAAGGCGATGCCTCCGTGGGGCGGCGTGCCGTATTCGAGCGCTTCGAGGAAGAAGCCGAAGCGCGCAGCAGCCTGTTCGTCAGAGATGCCCAGGAGCCGGAACGCGTGGCGCTGCACATCGGGCTGATGGATACGGATGCTGCCGCCGGCGATTTCCGACCCGTTGAGTGCGAGGTCGTACGCGCGGGCGCGCACCTGTCCCGGACTCGTCTCAAGCAACGGCACATCGTCGGGTTGCGGCGACGTGAACGGGTGATGCATCGAGTCCCACCGTTTCTCGTCGGGATTCCATTCAAAGAGCGGAAACTCGGTGACCCACACAAAGCGGAAGTCGTCTCCCTTGAGCAGGCCTTCCTTGCGGGCGACGATGAGACGCGCGTTACCCAGCGCCGTTGGGACCGACGCGATGTTCCCGCCCATAAACAGCAGAAGGTCATCAGGGCCTGCGCCCGCATGCTCCAGACACTTCTCGAGCTGCTCAGCGCCGTAGGCCTTTGTGGCGGACGAACTGAGACCACTTTCAGTCCGACGCGCCCACGCGAGGCGACCGCTGGTCACGGTCGCCACCTCGGCAACAAGGTCGTCAAGCTGCTTCCTCGACCACTTCCCTCCGCCCTTGACCACGAAACCACGGATCGCGCGCTCGGCCTCTGGCATCTGCGCCGCAAACTCAGGCAGTGCAGTCAGCACAGGCAGCAAGTCCGTGATCTCCATGCCCGGCCGCAGATCCGGCTTGTCGGAACCATAGCGGCGCATCGCATCGGCGTAACTCATGCGCGGGAACGGCGTCGGCACGGTATGCCCCGCGGCCTGCCACATGGCGACAATTGCGCCTTCGACGATTGAGTAAATCAGCTCTTCGGTGGCAAACGACACCTCGACGTCGATCTGCGTGAACTCGGGCTGACGGTCGGCGCGCAGGTCTTCGTCGCGGAAACACCGGCAGATCTGGAAGTACCGATCCATGCCGGCGATCATCAGGATCTGCTTGAAGATCTGCGGTGACTGCGGGAGCGCGAAGAACTCGCCCTTGTGCACCCGGCTCGGCACGAGGTAGTCACGCGCCCCTTCCGGCGTGGACTTCGTCAGAATCGGCGTTTCGATCTCAAGGAAGCCTTCGCTATCGAAATACTTGCGCGCCGCAATCGAGACTTGATGGCGCAGAATCAGATTCCGCTGCAGGGCCGGACGGCGCAGGTCGAGGTAGCGATACCGCAGCCGCGTCTCTTCAGACACCGCCGTGTCTTCATTGATCGCAAATGGCGGCGTTTTGGCCTCGTTGAGGAGTTCGATGTGTGTGGCGACGACTTCGATGTCGCCTGTGGCGATCTTGGCGTTCACCACAGCGGCGTCGCGCGCTTCCACGGTGCCGGTGACCGCCACGACAAACTCGGGGCGCAGCTTCCCTGCCTGCGTCAGCGCGTCGCCCGCGCGCGCCACAACCTGTGTGAGTCCGTGTCGATCCCGGATGTCAAAAAACGTCACGCCGCCAAGGTCGCGGACGCGGTGCACCCACCCCTGGAGAAAGACGGTCTGGCCAACGTGCGCGCGGCGCAACGCGCCGCAGGAATGAGTGCGATAGGTAGTCACAGGTACGTCCGTACAGTCTCGACAATCGCGTCGTGCGTTATGGCGTGTTGTTCACCAGTGGCCATGTCCCGCAGCGTGATTTCGCCGCGGGCCAGTTCGTCGCCGCCCACAATGAGCGTGACACGAGCGGCCAGTCGGTCCGCCCGTTTCATCTGCGCGCGCACACTGCGCGCATCAAATTCCATCTGCGCGGCCAGGCCCGCCTGGCGCAACGAGCGCAGCAGCGTCCACGCGGCGGCGCGGCCATCCTCCCCGATCGCCACGATGAACGCGCGCGGGGTGGCCGCAATCGGCGCTGCCTCGGGGAGCGCGAGCACCAGCCGCTCGAGGCCGGCCGCAAACCCGATCCCGGTGCGATCCGCACCACCAAGCGTCTTCACAAGTCCGTCGTACCGA
>CAZLJG010000413.1:0-2648 GCA_964559545.1 uncultured Solibacteraceae bacterium
GCGCTGCCACGGATGGTCCGATGGTGATCGTCGGTGTCACTGACTGGCCGGCGAAACCAGCAGCCGCACCTGAAGGTGCTGGCGGACGTGCGGGTGGCCGCGGCGCAGCGGCCGCACCCGAGCGCCCCGACGTTGACGTGTGGCACTGGAACGACGCCATCGTGATGCCGGCCCAGAAGATCCGCGCCACCGCCGACCGGCGTCGCAACCTCCCGGCCGTCTGGCACCTCGCGCCCAACCGTCTCACGGTGGTCGGCACCTCGTTCGACGAATCCGTGTCCCCGATTCGAGGGACGACACAAGGCCTCGTCTCGGAGTTCACGCCCTATTTGATGGACCGGTCCATCGGGCGACTCGCGTCCGATCTGTACCTTGTGGATTTGAAATCCGGTGCGCGAACACCGCTCAAGACGCGCGCGACTGGAAGCGCATCGGTGAGTCCCACCGGCAAGTACCTCCTCTTCAGCGAGGGTGGGCACTGGTGGACGATGGACATGGCGACGAAGGCCGTGACCAACATCACGCGCAACGCCAGAACGTCGTTCATCGACACGTCCTCGGACAGCACCGCGCCTGAGAAACCGATGTTCGGCACCGCCGGATGGACGAAGGATGACGAAGCCGTCGTGCTGTACGACGAGTTCGACCTTTGGAAGGTCACTCCTGATGGCCGCACGGCAACACGGATGACGGCCGGTGCCTCGGTGCAGGTGCGTTATCGCTACACCCGAGTGGACGCTGCGGGGTTCGGTGCCGCGCCGGCGCCGGTCGATCTCGACGCCGGGTATCTCTCGCTCTTTGGCACACGGTCGAAGAAGTCAGGCTACGCGCGGTTTACGGCTGGTGGAAATCCGCCGATGGGGGTCACGCAGTTGGTGTGGGCCGACAAGAGCATCGGCGGTCTGGCCAAGGCCGAAAAGGCTGACGTCTTCATCCACACGTCACAGTCCGCCGACGACTCACCGGATCTCTTCATCACCGGGCCCGACCTGTCGAGCCCCAGGGCGGCCACCGAGACCAATCCCTTCGTGTCGAAGTATGCGTGGACGCGCGCGGAGCTCGTGGACTTCACGGTGCAGCCGAAGGGCAAGCCGAAGATGACGCTGCAGGGCACGTTGCATTACCCGGCGAACTACGAGCCGGGGAAGAAGTATCCGATGGTGGTGTACCTCTACGAGAAGTTGTCGGACGGTCTCCATCGCTTCCAGAATCCGTCGGAACGTGACTACTACAACGGTACGGCGCTGACCCAGAACGGCTACTTCTACTTCCAGCCTGACATCGTGTACCAACCCGGAGAACCCGGCCTCTCCGTCGTCGAATGCGTCGAGGCGGCCGTGAAAGCGGTCATCGCGAAGGGCGCCGTTGATGCGGCCAAGGTCGGCGTGATGGGCCACTCGTGGGGTGGCTTTGATGCGATGTATCTCTCGACGCACTCAAAGGTTTTTGCCGCTGCCGTCTCGGGCGCCGGCATCTCGAACCTCATCAGCAACTACGGCAGCCACCACTTCTCATCAGGCATTGCCGAGACCGACCACATCGAGACCGGCCAGCAGCGCATGGTCGTGCCGCTCTACGAGGACCTCCAGCGTTACATCCGCAATTCCGCCGTCTTCGGGATCTCGACGATGACGACGCCGATGTTGTTGATGACGGGCGACAACGACGGCACCGTGTTCTGGCATCAGTCGGTGGAGTTCTACAACATCGCCAGGCGCGCGAAGAAAAATGTCGTGATGCTCGTCTACAACGGCGAGGACCACGGCTTGCGAGTGAAGAAGAACCAGGTGGATTACCACCGACGCATCCGCCAGTGGTTTGATCACTATCTGAAGGGCGCGCCGGCTGAGAAGTGGATCACCGAGGGCGTGCCCGCCCTGTCGCGCTGAGGTCCCGGACTCCTACCAGCCGTTCCGGGCGCGCTGCGCGGTGATCTGCGCGACGTGGTGCCGGCCGTGCCACGCGTAGAGGCCCAGCAAGGCGGTCAGGCTCATCGGTCCCCGCTCGGGGTGCTGGATCATGCGATCGAACGCGGGTGCGTCGAGCGACCGGAGCAGCAGCGCCCACCGATGATGGAGGCCCGTCAGAATGCCCAAAGACATCGCGGCCGGGGCCTGATTGTCGGACGTCTCGGCCCATGTGGCTTCGTCGTACGGCTTGATGGTTGGTGCGTCTTCCGTGAGCCCGAGCTTGAAGCGCGTAAACGCGTTCATGTGGCTGTCAGCCAGATGGTGCGTGATCTGTCGCGGCGACCAGCCGCCATCGCGATACGGCGTGTCGAGTTGTGCGTCGGTGAGCCCAGCCAGGGCCGCGGACAGGGCCGCCGGCACATCGGCGATCGCCTGAATGCACGCGGCGCGCGCGGCTGCATCAAGTTGTGATTCACGACCCCACTTGCCGATTGGATATCGAAGGTCTTCGCTCATAACGGCATTATGTAATGCCTGCTGCGCGAGGACCAGACCCAAAGCAGTGTCGCGCCAATCAGAATCAGTCCGACTGACAGGCCCGTCCACAGGCCCGCTACTCCCCATCCGTGTGTGAAGCAGAGCGCGTACCCAACCGGCAGGCCAATCAGCCAGTGACCGACCAGGTTCGCGATCATCGGCGAGCGTGTGTCGCCCAGTCCTCGCAGTGCGCCGGTCGTC
>CAZLJG010000414.1:0-2633 GCA_964559545.1 uncultured Solibacteraceae bacterium
CAGGACAAGATGGAAGTGTTCCGCGAGGCATGGACGCTGCTGCGCGACAACTTTTATGACCCGCAGTTTCACGGCGTGAACTGGGAAGCGTCACGCGAGACGTACGGACCGCGTGTGCAGGCCGCGTCCACGCCGGACGAGATGCGCCGGATCATGAGTCTCATGATTGGCGACCTCAACGCGTCGCACCTCGGCATCTCCGGCGGCGGTGGCGGCGGCCCCGTCGTCGGCAAGCTGGGCCTGAGATTCGACCGGCGCGAGTTTGAGGCGCAGGGACGACTGCGGGTGACGGAAGTCATCACGCTCGGACCAGCCGCGGTCACTCGAGAAATCAACGTTGGAGACTATGTGCGCCGCGTGAACGACGAAGAGGTGCGCGCCGGGTTTGCTCTTGATGTGGCGCTCGCGCACACCGTCAATCGGCGCGTGGCCCTGACGGTCTCCGCCTCGCCGACGGGGGCCTCCCGTGAGGTCGTGGTCAAGCCGGTGGACCAGGGGACTGAAAAGGGGTTGGTGTATCGCCAGTGGGTGGAACGCAATCGTCAGTACGTGCTCAAGGCCAGCGGTGGGCGCCTCGGGTACGTCCACATGATCAGCATGAGCGCCGGCGCGTTGGAGCAGCTGCACCTGGATCTTGATGCGGAGAATCACGGGCACGACGGCGTGGTGATCGACCTGCGCAACAACAACGGCGGATTCGTGAACGCGTATGCCCTCGACGTGTTCGCGCGTCAGCCCTATCTGCGCATGTCGTTGCGCGGCCTGCCGGAATCGCCAGCACGCACGGTGCTTGGGCAACGCGCGCTGGAATCGCCAACGGTGCTGGTGACCAATCAGCACTCGCTGTCGGACGCTGAAGACTTCACCGAAGGCTACCGCACCCTCAAGCTCGGGCCCATCGTCGGTGAGCCCACGGCCGGCTGGATCATCTACACGTGGAACCGGACGTTGTTTGAGGGGTCCACGCTGCGTCTGCCGCGCATGCGCGTGCGCGCGGCGGACGGCACCGACATGGAGCTCAAGCCGAGGCCTGTGGACGTGGAGGTGCAGCGGCCGCTGGGCGAGTGGCAGGCCACGGGCCAGGACACGCAGCTGTACCGTGCTGTCCGGACGTTGCTTCAGCGACTGGGGATCGTGGAGTAATTGCCGGCGGCCTTCGCCAACTCCTCGCGCATCGTCTTGACGAGTGCCGGCGGGCTGATCGCGCGGGCGTCGGCGCCGAAGCCGAGCAGCCAGCTGCGGAGCGCCCAGTCGTTGGAGACGCGGAGGGTGACGCGGAGGCGGCCGTCTGGAAGTTCGGTGACCTGCTGGGAATCGTGCCAGACGCGGCCGCGCACGTAGGGCGAGACACGGGCCGCGAATTCGATTTCGATGTCTTCCGGCTCGGCGGCGAATACGCCAAGTGACGACCCGAACACGTCGGTCGGCAGCTCACGCGTCCGGCGGAACGTGGCTTCCTGCACAGAGAGCCGTTCAATTCGCTCGACCGCAAATGTGCGGAATTCCTCGTACTGCGGCACCCAGGCAATCAGATACACGCCGCCCTGCGCGAGAGCGATGCGATACGGATGCACTTCGTACGCTTTGGCGCGGTGGCTGGCGGCGGAGAAGTAGCGCATGTCGGCGATCCGACGCTCGCGCACGGCCTCAAACAACCGCCGCGTGACGTCCACCATGTCGCGACCGGCGCCGGCTTTGGGCGCCGCCTTTGTCGAGATGACCTGCGGCAGGGCTGAGAGGAACTCCCGCATCCGCGGATTCAGCGCGCCTTCGATCTTTGTCAGTGCCGTGCGCAGTTGATCAGCCAGCGGCCATGCCGACAACGCCTCGACGATGGATCGGCTCAGGAACAGCGCGGCGACGTCTTCGACGGCCAACCCTTCCTGCACGGTCCGAAACGGCTGCGAGTCGAGCTTCCAGCGCTTGGTGTCGTGTTCGCCGCCTTCATCAAACAGCGCGAACCCGGCCTCCTGCAGCGCCTGCAGGTCGCGGCGAATCGTGCGTGTGGTCACGCCGGCGCGTTCGGCCAGATCGTGAATCGTCACGCCTGTGCGCGACGACTCGACGTCTTTCAGGATCTGCCATTGGCGGATGACTTCTTGATTACGCATCTGAGTCGTGCTGGGTGCTCGGTGCTGGGTGCTTGGTGCTGGTGCTCGGTGCTTCGTGCTGGGTGCTCAGTGCGTGCTTTGCACGCCCGCCCCTGTAGCCGTTCCAGCCGTGGAGCGGGCCCATGAGGCCGTAGATCATGCCGCCCCAGCCGGGTTGATGCGGCATGAGTCCCACGAGGATCAGTGAGACGACGCCGAGGCCGGCGCTGATCAGGTGTCCACGTACGGCATATCGCAGTTCGATGAGTTGCAGGGTGTCCAGCTTCAATTGATCCCGGAGCTGCCACGCGCGGTGGTGCAGCAGGAGGAAGGCGCCAAACACCAGCACCACACCGGCGCTGTAGATCACCATCACCAGTGGATGGCCCATCTCCCGGAAGTTCGGGACGGTCGCCGGGTCCATGGTGAACTGCCCCACAAGCGCCAGCGTCAGCGATTTCAACGGGAACACGTAGAACAGCACGACGAACAACAGGGTGCTGTTCAGAAACACCGTCCACGCATCGTCGAGCGGATAGCGCT
>CAZLJG010000415.1:0-2630 GCA_964559545.1 uncultured Solibacteraceae bacterium
TGCGAATGAACGGCTCTTCCTTGGTCTGCTCGTTCGGCGTCACCACGAACCGCTGGACAAATCCCGAGTACACACCACCC
This sequence comes from uncultured Solibacteraceae bacterium, assembly GCA_964559545.1. GTDB lineage: Bacteria > Acidobacteriota > Vicinamibacteria > Vicinamibacterales > SCN-69-37 > SYFT01. The sequence goes on from CAZLJG010000415.1 coordinate 81, forward strand.
GCCGTGGTCACGACGAAGTACGCCGCGATCGCCGCCGGCAACGGCCAACGCTGCGGACCAAAGCCCTGCCAGAGCGCGACAAGGCTGGCCAGGCTCAGGACCACGAGCGATACACGCAGGAACGGAATCTGCGCGTTGACATCGGTATACGAGGCACCAAAGACGACGGCCGTCGACGATCCGGTGAGCAACGTGCGTGGCAGCTCCAGCCACGTCCCCCAGGCCATCAGCGCAAACAACAACGCGAGCAGCACCATGAGGTGTCGCCGTGTGCCGGACGCGAGATTCAACTTCGGCCAGAAGGCGACGCCGTACCTCGGCTCCATCGAGACGTTGCCCGACAACAGGTACAGCAGGCCACTGGCGCCTAGCGCCAGCACGGTCAGAAGCAGCGCCTGCTGACGCACAAGGTCCAGCACTGGCAACTGAAAAATGTAGAACCCGACATCCCGGTTGAACAGAACGTCCCGATCGCCGAAGGGCACGGCGTTCAACGCGGTCAGCCATTCCAGCCAGTGGTTGGCGGCACTGATCCCGAGCATGAGGGCGACAACAACGGCCACCGGCAGAAGCAGGCCCGAGAGGCTTTTGCTCTCCACGACAATGGGCCGGCCGTCCTCAGTGGTGCCCAGAATGAACTGGGGTCGCGAGAGGGCGCGTCTGGCGATGCGCAAATTGACGTACAGGAAAACGAACGCCACCAGGAACGTCGCCAGGAACAACAGTGATTGGGCCTTGTAGGTGCGCAGAAAGACGCTCTGGTAGCCGAGTTCCTGGAACCAGAGCCAGTCGGTGTACAGCGCCGCCGCCGAGGGCACTGCCAGAAGAAGAACCGCCGCAACCAGGATGAACCCAGGTAGTCCGCGCAATGTCATGGATGACTCACATTATCATGGTGACCTATGCTCCCCATCGGCACAGCCGCCCCTGAATTTGAACTCCGCAGCCACACGGGCCAGACGGTCCGCCTCTCGGATTTCAGAGGAAAACAGCACGTGGTGCTGGCGTTCCACCCCCTTGCATTTACCCCCGTCTGTTCCGTGCAGATGCAGACGTACCAGCAGGACCTGCCGAAATACGACGGATTGGACGCCCACATCCTCAGCCTCAGTGTGGATGCCGGCCCCGCCAAGAAGGCGTGGGCGGAGTCGCTCGGGGGGATCTCCTTCGACCTGCTGGCGGACTTCCACCCGCATGGCCACGTCGCGTCACTCTACGGCGTGATGCGTGACGACGGCATCTCGGAGCGCGCCACGTTCATCATCGACAAGTCGGGCACCATCGTCTGGGCAAAGCGGTACGACATTCCGCAGCAACCCGACCACGGAGAGGTGCTGGACGCGCTCAGCTCCCTTGGGGGCCGATAGCCAGCAGTTCCTTGTCCGTCCGCCAGTACCACGTCCCGTCAACAAGCGCGGGAGACGCCAGGACGCGCGCTCCCATCTCGTTCACGTGGTGCAGCCTGAATGTGGTGCCGGCCTCGACGACAAACGTCTGGCCGTCATCGTTCGTGAAGAAGATCTTGGAGCCCACCACCACCGGTGACGAGGAGAAGCCCTCGCGCGCCGCGACGCCAAGGCGTTCCTGATAGACGAGCTCACCAGTCTTTGCCTGAAACACCGTGAGAATGCTCTGCATGTCGTTGATCTGATACAGCAGGTCGCCGTGGATCAGACTCGACGGCACGAAGGGAGATCCCCGCGGCGAGGTCCACGCCACATGCGATGTCGTCACATCCCCAGACCCGCCAGGACGAATCGCGAGCGTGGGACCCGCACGGCCTGACGAAGCAAACACCAGACCGTGGCCCACAACAGGCGTCGGGATGACTTCATACAGATTGCCGGTCACGGTCCAGAGTTCCGCACCGGTGTCAGGGTGATAGGCGTACACCTTCCGCTGGCTGCTCACGATGAGCTCGTCACGGGTGCCGGTGGAGATCACGATCGGCGTGCCCCAGCCGACCACTTCGGCCCGGTCCTTCCACCACATCGTCTCGCCGGTCTTTGTGCTGAACGCCGCCACAAACGACCCCACCGTCGACGTGCCCCGGTGGTCCTGATAAATGAAGAGCCGATCCTTGTACAACACCGGTGAGCCTGCGCTGCCGTGCGGGTTGTCGAGATCGCCCACCTTGCGGTGCCACACGATCTTCCCGCTGAAATCAAACGCCGCGAGACCGTGTGTGCCAAACGACGCGTACACGAACTGCCCATCGGTGACCGGCGTAGCCGATGCGTGACTGTTCTTCGGATAGATGTGCTCGATGCCGCTCGACGGCACCGTCGTTTCCCACAGTTGCTTCCCGGTGCGACGGTCGTAGGCGAGCATCGACATCTTCGCGCCGCCCTCTCGGGCGGTGGTGATGAACAGATGGTCCTTCCAGACGATCGGCGACGAGTGCCCAAGGCCCGGCACCGCGGTGCGCCACCGCACGTTCTCGGTGGAGGACCACCGATCGATGTAATTGGTGCCCTTGACCAGCCCCTGTCCCGACGGCCCGCGCCACTGCGACCAGTAGTTCTCGGCCTCCGCGGTCACGGGAATGCG
>CAZLJG010000416.1:0-2627 GCA_964559545.1 uncultured Solibacteraceae bacterium
CGTCGGCGACGCGTTGGCACGGCTCAACCATCCGGCCAGTGAACCCAGGAAGGGCACCGCCGCTGACAACACGGCCGTGGACCACGCATGGTCGACGCGGAAGTACTGCAGCGCCATCTCCACCGACGACTGCAGGGCGTCCGCCATGTAGAACACGAGGAGGCTGGCCCCAAACCACGCGCCGGCCGCCAGCGCAATCCACGCCGCGCACCGGCTCCACCATTCGAGCGCGGCGTCATCGAGGTCGTGACTCGCCAGCCCGACAAACAACGCGATGGCGATGATGATGAACATCAGCGACGAGGGGACGGCCAGCACGGCGTAGCGTTCAGCGGAGGCGACTGAATTGAGGCCGCTGAACAGCGCCATCGCAAACCCGTAGGCACAGACGCCGACAAACGCCCCGGCGACCGCAGCGGCGAACAACGTCCTCACCTTGACCGTCCGGTGCAGCGCGAGCCATCCCACGACCGGCATGGCGGCGCAGGCGCCGACCATCACGGTCAGATCCAGATCGCACGGGAACGCGGCCCAGAAGTTGGCGCCGGCCGCGGCACCGAACGTCATTGGCGCAAGACACCAGGCGAGGAAGCGCCCCTGCCCCCACGATGCCCCCCGGCCGGAGAACACCAGGGCGATGTAGCCAAACGCCGTCAGATACAACGTCATGGTGATACCGAGCCACACCATCGACGGGGACGACTGCGTGAGACACGCAAGGCCGGAGACCTTGTCGCCGCCGAGCATCTCCAGCGTTTCCGTCAGCGCGTAGCCGATGCGCGGCACCAGCAACGCCGCCGCGATGAGCGGCAGCAACACCAGCCAGTTCAAGAACAGATTCCTCGCCATCGTGGCAAGCAACGTCCAGAAGTCCGCGGAGGTCGCGCCGCCTTTCGGCGCGAGGTAGCGGCAGGTGCGCCGGACGTAGTCCACAGGGGGCGCTTCGATACCACCGGTCACGGCGCTGGCCTGGGCCGGATCGATGGCGCGCAAGACTTCATCCCGGCCCGCCGTGCCGGCCCGCGCGAGCCAGGCCGTCAACCAGCCGCCGATGTACCCGCCTCCGGACACTGTGGAGAGATAGTCAAACCTGCCGAGCAGCCGAAGATGCGCGAGTCCCTGCAGCACACCAAGCGCAAACGTCGCGCTCCGGACTCCACCGCCGGAGAGACACACCGCGCTGATTGGATCGGGCTGCTGGTGAATGGCCTGCTGGACCTGCGCGAAGCGCGTCTCCGGATCGGCGGACGGATCGATACTCGGCGCGGAGTTCCGACGCAGCGCCGCAAGCTCCGCTTCGAGTACCTGGTCGAACCCCAGGGGACCTGACATTGTGGAACGGGAGTATACACGTCAAGTCAAACGCTGCTACTATGCGCGCCTGCCAGCCATGCCACTGAGCCTTCTGTGAGCTACGGACCAGGATCCCGTATCGGTCAATACGAACTGCTATCACTGCTGGGCAGTGGCGGCATGGGTGAGGTCTATCACGCCCTGGACACACGCCTGAACCGGCCCGTGGCCATCAAGGTGTGGCAGGACAAGGGGCATGACGCGGCCACCTTGGCGCGCCGCATGCTCCGCGAGGCGCGTGCCGCCTCCGCACTCAACCACCCCAACATCGTCATCATTCATGAGTTGGGCGAAACGCCGGACGGCGAGCCGTTTATTGTCCAGGAGTTTGTTGAAGGCGCGACACTGCGCGGTCGGCTGGGCCACCCACTGCCGCTCGCTGACATCGTGTCGCTCGGGTCACAAATTGCGCGCGCGCTTGTGGCGGCGCACGCCGCGGGGATCGTGCACCGCGACATCAAACCCGACAACGTGATGGTGCGCGCCGACGGCTACCTCAAAGTGCTCGATTTCGGCATTGCGCGCACGCTGGAGTTTGTCTCCGACTCCGACACCACACACACGGCGGCCGCCACGATGACTCAAACGGTGGTCGGCACGCCGATGTACATCTCACCGGAGCAGATGTCCGACGGCACGGTCGGTCCTGCGGCGGACATCTTTGCGTTGGGCGTGGTGTTCTACGAAATGGCCACGGCGGTCCGGCCGTTTACGGGCACGAACACCATCACCATTGCCGCAAGCATCGCGTCTGACACACCAGTCCCCATCTCACGCCACTCACCTGACTTGCCGCGTGAGTTCTGTGACCTGGTGGAGTTGATGCTCGAGAAGGATCCCGAGCGCCGGCCGACAGCGGCCGAAGTGGAAGCGGCGTTGACGGCACTCACTGCCGGGGGCGGCCCGCGTCTCAGAAGCGCACGCTCCTCCACGACCACCGTGGGTCGCGCGGCGGAACTCGAACAACTCCGCGCGGCTTACGCGCGCGTCCGCGACGGCCGAAGTCTGATCGTCGGGCTGGCAGGCGAACCGGGCATCGGCAAAACGAGTCTGCTCAACGCGTTCCTGGACGACCTCAACGACGCCGGCGAACGCCCGATGGTGGCGCGCGGTCGCTGCTCGGAGAATTTGGCGGGCACCGAGGCGTATTTGCCGGTGCTTGAGGCGCTCGACAGCCTGCGGTCCACCCTCGACGGCAAGACGGTGAATCGCCTGATGTTGGCCGTTGCACCGACGTGGCATCAGCAGATTGGCGCGGTCACGATGACCGGCCC
>CAZLJG010000417.1:0-2626 GCA_964559545.1 uncultured Solibacteraceae bacterium
GTTGCGCGGATTTACGAACGACATCTTCTGTCAGGTCGGTTTGGTCATGTTGATCGGTCTCGCGGCGAAGAACGCCATTCTGATCGTCGAGTTCGCGGAGCAGCTGCGGGAGCAGGGGCTGTCGATCATCGAGGCAGCCGTGGAATCCGCCCGCATCCGCTTGCGGCCGATTCTCATGACGTCGCTGGCCTTCATTCTTGGCGTGCTGCCGCTCGCGATCGCCACTGGCGCCGGCGCCGGCGCCCGCAACTCGGTCGGCACGGCCGTGATCGGCGGCATGGCGGCGTCCACCTTCCTGTCGGTCATGTTCATTCCGCTGCTGTATGTGGTGATTCGGTCGCTCGCGCCGGGCAAACCACGGCGGCCTGAGGACACGGCCACTCCTGTGGCGGTGACCGCCGAAGGGGGCGCGCATGTCTAAGCGGATGTTGCTGGCTCTGGTGGTCGGGTGTTTGACGATCCCTGGCGTCGCGGCGGCACAGGCGCCGAAGGTGGTGGAGTTCGACGAGGCCGTCGCGCGGGCGGTGGCGGCGAACCGGTCGGTCGCGCAGGCGGCACTGGCGATTGAGCGTGCGGAGGCGCTGCTGAAGAATGCGCGCGCGGCGACGATGCCGTCGGTGTCGGCGACGGCGACCAGCGTGACCCTCGATCGCGAGATCGGGTTTGACGATCGCGTGACGCAGCCGCGGACGCAGGTGACGTTTGGCGCGACGGCCAGCATGCCGGTGCTGGCGCCGGCCCGCTGGGCGGCGAAGGCACAGGCCCAGGAGCAGGTCGAAGTCGCGGAACTCTCCGTGCAGGAAGCGCGGCGGCAGATGGCCATCGCCGCAGGTCAGGCGTACCTGGCCGTCATCGCGCAGAAGCGGCAGGTCGAAGTGACGCAGCGGTCGGTCGAAACCGCGCGCACGCATCTGGACCACGCGCGGAAGCGTCGCGAGGGGGGCATGGGCAGCCGGCTGAACGAACTGCGCGCAGGGCAGTCGGTGTCGTCGGATGAGGCTCGTCTGGAGAACGCGAGGCTCGGCGTGCTGCGCGCGCAGGAAGCGCTCGGTGTGATCCTCGCGGAAGCCGGACCGGTTGATGCGGGCCGCGAGCCTGCACTCGAGGTGCCGGCCGGGGCCGTCAATCCTGACGCCGCAATCGCCGAGCGATCAGACCTGCGGTGGCAGCGCGCCGTGCGCGATGCGGCACAGCGGGTGTTTGACGACAGCGTGCGCGACATTCTGCCGACCGGCACGGTCTCGTTCACGCCGCAGTTTGTGACACCGCGTGGCCTGTTTCAGCCGTCGCAGTCGTGGCGGCTGACGTTCTCGGTGACGCAGCCCATTTTCGAAGGGGGCCAGCGTGTGGCGGCCAAACAACTGCGCGCCGCCGCGGTGAATCAGGCGCGACTCACGATCGAGACGCTGGAAATCCAGGTGCGCGCTGACGTGCGCCTCGCCCAGTCGTCCGTGGAGAGCTACGCGCGCGCACTGGAGCACGCCCGAGCCGCCGCTTCGCTGGCCGCTGAAGTGCTGACCATCGCAACCGGCGCCTTCGAACTCGGCGCGACCACCAATCTCGAAGTGATCGACGCTCAGCGGCAGGCCCGTGATGCTGAAGCGGTGGCCGTCATCGCCGAAGACGCCCTCCGCCGTGCCCGCCTCGACCTGCTCGTGGCGCTCGGACGCTTCGGGGGCCGCTGAGCCCTGAACCCTGAGGGGGTTGCTAATTTATTAGCATGGTGCTAAGTTTCCACCCTCAGACCCATGACCCGACCACTTGCGCTCTCGCTGTCGCGCCGGGAACGGCAGATTATGGACGTCCTGCATCGCTTGCAGCGGGCCTCGGCCGCGCAGGTGCAACAGGAGATGCCCGACCCGCCGAGTTATTCGGCTGTGCGGGCCCATCTGCGGATCCTGGAAGAGAAGGGGCACATCAGCCACATCGTGGATGGACCCCGGTATCTGTTTGAACCGACGGCGCCGCGGGAGCAGGAACGCACCTCCGCGATGCGGCACCTCGTCCGCACCTTTTTTGACGGATCGACGGAGGCCGCGATGGTCGCCCTGCTCGACGCGTCCGACACCAAGCTCTCGAAGAAACAGAAGGACGACCTGCTCAAGCGCATCGCCGACGCGCGCAAGGAGGGACGATGACGCTTGAGGTCGTGCTCGATCTGCTGTTGAAGGCCACGGTGTTGTTTGCCACCGGGTGGGTGGTGACCTCGCTGATGTGGCGTGCGTCCTCGGCATCGCGTCACGCCGTCTGGGCTGCGGTCTGCGTCGCCGCCCTCGCGCTGCCGCTCGCGCAATCCTCGTTACCAACCTTCAGTGCGTCATGGTGGCCTCAGTGGGCCGCGGCGTCCAGGGCGCCGGTGCGACCCGACGTGCCGGTGGAGTCGGTGAACGTGACAAACGCTGCTGCCGCAGCCGCGGACGATCGAGAGGCCTCTGCTGGCGCCGAAGTACCGTGGGGCCCACTCATGTTCGGACTGTGGGCGCTGGGTGTGTGCGTCGGCCTCACGCGTCTCGTCGTCGGTCGGCGCGCTGCCCATGCACTGACGACGGCCGCGGTGCCGGAGACGAACCTCCGCATTCTCGCCAGAGCGGATCTGGTCGCCGGCTGGCTCGGTGCACCGCCGTGC
>CAZLJG010000418.1:0-2613 GCA_964559545.1 uncultured Solibacteraceae bacterium
CGCTCATAGCGGCATTATGTAATGCCTGCTTCGCGAGGACCAGACCCAAAGCAGTGTCGCGCCAATCAGAATCAGTCCGACTGACAGGCCCGTCCACAACCCTGCCACGCCCCATCCGTGTGTGAAGCAGAGCGCGTAACCAACCGGCAGGCCAATCAGCCAGTGACCGACCAGGTTCGCGATCATCGGCGAGCGTGTGTCGCCAAGTCCTCGCAGTGCGCCGGTCGTCACCGTTTGCAGGCCGTCGAACAGCTGAAACACCGAGCAAATGAAGAGCAACACGATGCCCGTTTCAATAACGGACGGGTCGGACGAGTAGATACGAATGAGCGTTTCCGGGATGGTGAAGAACAACACGGCCGACGCACACATCACGGTGGACGCGATCCCCAGCGCCGTCCATCCGGCGCGTCGCATCCCGGGGGCATCTCGACGACCAACGGCCTGCCCCACACGCACGGCGGCCGCAGACGCGAGGCCAAAGGGAATCATGAAGATGAACCCCGCGATGTTGAGCACGACCTGATTGGCGGCAGCGGCCAGCGGCGAGATGCGCCCCGCCAGTGCAGACGCTGCGGCGAAGACGCCGACCTCAAATGTGATCTGCAACGCCGCCGGCCACCCGAGTTTGAAGATGCTCCACACGCGCACTGGATCCCATGCAAACGGCACGTCGTGCAGACCGGAGGGTCGTCCCCGTTCCTGATAGACGATCACTGCGAACAGGCTGCCGGCCAACGCGACGCGTGACGCCACGGTCGCCCACGCCGCGCCCGTCACGCCCAGCGCCGGTGCACCGAGGTTGCCGTAGATCAGCACCCAGTTGACGAACACGTTCATCAGGTTCGCGGCGACAAGGGCGACCATCACCGGCCGCACCAGATTCATCGCCTGCAGGTAGCGACGGAAGACGACGTACGCAAACAGCGGAGGCGCGGACCAGACCAGGAGCCCGACATAGGCATCGAGCTCTACGAGCAGCTCAGGATGAAAACCGAAAGACGGCAGGCCCCACACGCCGAGTTGCGCGACCAGCATGAGAACCACGGCCAGAATTCCGGCGAGCTGCAGGCCGGCGAACAACCAGCGATGGCAGTCGTCGATACGCCCTGCGCCGAAGCTCTGCGACACAAACGTATCCAGCGCCAGCAACGTGCCGAAGCCAAACACCATGAGCGTCATGAAGAGGATGCTGCCGGTGCCCACAGCACCAATCGCCGCCGGGCCCAGCGGCCCCACCATGACGGTGTCCACGATGCTCATCGCGAACCAGCCCATCTCGGCGAGCACGACGGGAATGGCCAGCTTGAGCATCGGGCGCAGTTCGCCCTGCGCGTTGCGAGCCATCACCACCCCGTGCCGGTCACGTAGGTCTGGCCGGCGAGATACGCGACTCCACAACGACGCACGTGGTGCCGGATCAACGTGAGGGGCACAATGCGCGGAATGCGGCCTTCGCGGAAGTCGTCAATGGCCGTGAGTAGCTCGTCGCGGTCGCCCACGTCGATCTGACCGCGGAAGTAGCCGAGCATGTGCATCAACACGTTGGCGTGTTTTTTCGGAGTCGCCAGCAACGTCATGGCCTGCATCAACCCGGCGGTGTAGGCCTCGCGCAACTCGGCCCTGTCCATCGACTTTGCGTCCGCCACGAGGCGGCCGAGGCGACGATACCCTTCCGTCGTGTGCGCGAGCACCGCGAGCTTGTGCGCCGTGTGAAACGCCACCACACTGCCGACCGTCCACCGGCCCTGAAACAACTCCTGCAGACGGTGATACGCAGACACACGCTCAAGGAAGTTTTCGCGCAGCGCTTCGTCCTGCAGCCGCCCTTCTTCTTCAACGGGCAGATGCGGCCACCGCTCCAACAGCGCCTCGGCATACAGCCCGCGCCCCGACTTCGAGGGAATGCCAGTCTCCTCGTACACCTTCACGCGTGTCAAACCGCAGCTGGGCGAGTCTTTCTTCAGCACATATCCGGCGAGGTCGTCGTCCTTGAGCCGCTCAACACGCCGCTTCGCGAAGCTGCGCATCGACTCGGTGAAGTCGCGGCCGTCCGACATCATCATCCGCACATCATCGCCACGACGAATCAGGCGGAGCGTCGGACGAGGCGTGCCGAGGCCGAGCTCGACCTCAGGACAGACGGGCACAAAGGTGACGCGCGCACCGAGGATGTCGGCCACGAAGTCGCTGCGTTTGTGACCGCCGTCATATCGGACCTGCTGCCCGAGCAGGCACGACGACACGCCGACGCGGATGGCCCCGGCCATCACTTCACCGCAGTCATCACCAGCTCGACCAGTGCGTTCCGGCTCACCAGCGCGGTGCCCACGGTGGCGCGGGCCGGCGGTGCGGACGGGAAGAACTCGCGATACACCTCGTTCATGGCCGCAAAGTGCGACAAGTCGGTGAGGTACACCGTGGTGTCAACGACGTTGTTGAACGTGAGGCCCTGGGACGTCAACGTGCGCTGAATGCGCGTCAGGGTTTCGCGGGTCTGGGCCTTGACGTCGCCGACGTTGGCCTCGGTGTTGCCCAGCACGCCGGAGAGATAGATCCGGTTGCCGGTGCGAATCGCCGGCGAGAGCGGCAGGCTCGGCGCCACGGTCGGGC
>CAZLJG010000419.1:0-2370 GCA_964559545.1 uncultured Solibacteraceae bacterium
CCGAGCGGGAACGCCTGGGCTGGCCGCCGCCGGCGCCGTCCGCAGCTGCTCCCGTCGCTCCGGTGCCGACGTCCTCTGCCGCGCCCGCATCGTCCGTCGCTGTTCGTGTGGTGGAAATCACGGCCGCGGGTCTCGTGCCGGCGAGGGTGACCGTCCCGGCCAACGAACCCGTGGACCTGGTTTTCATCCGCCGCGTGGAGGAGACGTGCGGCACGCAGGTCGAGATTCCCGACCTGAAGGTCCTCCGCGACCTTCCGCTTAACGGACGCGTCACCATCCGGCTGCCGCCACAACCCCCGCGCGAGCTGTCATTCAGCTGCGGGATGGACATGCTGAAGGGCGTCATCATCGTGCGCTGAAAAAGACACCCGACGTCATCTACAATCCCCCCATGTCTGTACGCCGATGTGTGTTGTTGCTGTGTCTGGTGGTGGTGGCCGGGTCTGTCACGGAGGCGCGCCAGCAGCGGCTGGCCCCGGGCGCGTTGCCGGACCGCGTGGAGCGGCCCTTCGGTACGCTGCAGGAACAGGCGGTGCTGCAGCAGCAATGGCTGCAGAAGCGGTTGGACACCTTCCTGCCGCCGCTCATGCGCAAACACGGCATCGACATGTGGGTCGTGCCGATGCGCGAATACATGGAAGATCCCGTCTTCAAGGCCATCGTCTCCCCCGAGACGTTTGCCGCGCGCCGGCGAACCATTTACGTGTTTTTTGACAAGTGCGCCGCGGCCGGGACGCCGGTGACCACCTCGTGTGTCGAGCGCCTGGCGTTGGGTGGGACGACCCAGGGCGGTGTGTTTGAGACGCGGTCCTCCACGCGGCCCATCGTTGCCTCCACGCCCGGCGGGCGCGCGGCTGAGTTGTGGGGCGCGGAGCAGTGGCAGCTGCTGAAGCAGGTCGTTGAAGACCGGAATCCGAAGGTGATTGGCATCAACCGTTCGACGGTGTTTGCGTTCAGCGACGGCCTGACAAGCGGCGAGTTGGAGGGCATGACCGATGCCCTTGGTCAGCCTTGGGTCGGCAAGTTCAAGAACGCGGAGGGGCTGCCCCTGGAACTCATCGCGATGCGACTGCCGGAGGAGGAAGCGTTTTTCGAGAAGATGAACGCGCACGTCTGGTCGCTGACGCAGACGATGTTTTCGGAAAAGGTGATTGTGCCCGGTGTGACGCGCACGAGCGATCTGGTGTGGTGGTTCCGCCAGCGCGTCAATGATCAGGGGCTGGGCACGTGGTTCCAGCCGTCGGTGTCCGTGCAGCGAAAGGGCGTGACCGGTGGCGCGCTGGGCGCCGATCCGGTGATCGAACGTGGAGATGTGTTGCACTGTGACGTGGGCATCACTGTCGCCAGGCTGAATACCGACACCCAGCACAACGCGTACGTGTTGCGCGAAGGGGAGACCGCGCCACCGGCGGGGATCCAGGCCGCGCTCCGCAACGCGAACATCATGCAGGACTTCTTCATGGAGGAAGTGCGCCCCGGCCGCACCGGCAACGACATTCTCAAGACCATCCTCGAACGCATGAAGGGCGCGAGCCTCAACGGCACGATGTATTCACATCCGGTCGGGCTGCACGGACACGGCGCCGGTCCGCTCATCGGATTGTGGGACATGCAGGGGGGCGTGGCCGGCCGTGGTGATGCGCCGGTGGTACCGTCGATGTGGTACTCGGTCGAACATCAGGTCACCACGCGCGTGGACGAGTGGGACGGCCAGCCGGTCCGCATGGCGCAGGAGGAAGACATGATCATCAGCGCCGACGGCAAAGTGCGCTGGGCGCATCGTCGTCAGGATCGTTTGTTTGTCATCAAGTAGGGCCCGCTGAACTTGAGCGGGCCACGTAGGACGCGCTGGTGTTGAGCGCGTCAATGGTGTGCTGTTTTATACAGCGGTCCTGTGTCACGGCGGACTACCGTGATGGTCCGTGTCTCCGACCACCCTCGCCCGAAAGCACGCGACCAAGGCCATCAAGACCCTGAAGAAATCGCCCACCGGGATCGATGGGCTGGACGAAATCACGGGCGGCGGACGTTGGTCAGCGGTGGCGCGGGCACCGGCAAGACGTTGTTTGGTATCGAGTTTCTCGTCCGTGGGGCGACGCAGTTCGACGAGCCGGGCGTGTTCATCTCGTTTGAGGAGACGATTCCTGACCTGAGTGAAAACGCCGCCTCGCTCGGGTTCGACCTCGAGCGGTTGGTCAAACAGAAGCGCCTGTTCTTCGATCACATTCAGATCACCCGCAGCGAGGTGGCCGCCACCGGGGAATATGACCTCGATGGGCTGTTTATCCGGATCGCCGATGCGGCCCAGCGCGTTGGCGCCAAGCGCATTGTGCTCGATACGATTGAGGCGTTGTTTGGTGAACTGCCAAA
>CAZLJG010000419.1:2380-2613 GCA_964559545.1 uncultured Solibacteraceae bacterium
CGGGCCAGGAAAGCTGACGCGGCACGGCATCGAGGAATTTGTCTCCGACTGCGTCATCGTGCTCGACCATCGCATCCACGAGGAAGTTTCGACACGACGGCTCCGCGTGGTCAAGTACCGCGGATCCAGTCATGGGCCCAACGAGTATCCGTTTCTGATCGACGCGCTTGGCATGTCCGTCATGCTGCCGATCCTGTCGTTGGATCTCGATCACAAGGCCCCGACGGCCCGCA
>CAZLJG010000420.1:0-2608 GCA_964559545.1 uncultured Solibacteraceae bacterium
GGCGCCGCTGAGCGGGACTTTGACGCCGAACTTCAAAGCCACATCGATCTGCACACCGACGACAACATCCGCGCCGGCATGACACCGGACGCAGCGCGACGCCACGCGCTTGCCCGACTTGGCGGCGTCTCAGCCACGACACAGGCACATCGCGAGCGCCGCGGACTACCGGGGCTCAGCGCCCTGCTGTTCGACATGAAACTCGGCGGCCGCATGCTCGTGAAATACCCCGGCCTGACCCTCATCGGCGGCCTTTCCATGGCCTTTGCCATTTGCGTCGGGACCGTCATCTTCCAGGTTCTCTCACTCTTCGTGCATCCGACGTTGCCGCTGCCGCAGGCCGATCGGCTCGTCCAGATCCGCACCTACGACATCGCGGCGATGAACCAGGAATCGCGGACGCTGTACGACTTCAGCGTCTGGCGCGCTTCTTTGCGATCCATCACTGAGCTGGGCGCGTGGCGCGATACGGCCCGCAACCTCATCGTCTCCGAGGGCGACGCGCGGGCCGTCCAGATTGCCGAGATCACGCCTTCTGCGTTCGCCGTGGCTGATGGCACACCGCTCATGGGCCGCGTGCTGACCGACGCCGATGCGCGTCCGGACGCGCCGTCGGTGATGGTCATCGGCCACGAGACCTGGCAAACGCGGTTTGCGGCTGATCCGCGGGTGATCGGGCGCACCGTGCAACTGGGCTCCGAGCACGTCACCGTCATCGGCGTGATGCGCGAAGGATTCCTGTTCCCCATCGCGCACGACGTGTGGACGCCGTTGCGTGTGGTCAACGACGACCATGCGCCGAGGTCGGGCCCATCAATCTCAGTCTTTGGCCTGCTCGCGCCCGGAGCGACCCTTGAAGCGGCACAGACGGAACTGACGACGGTCGGACAGGCGCTCGCGCGTGATCACGACACGACACATGCGCAGCTCCAGCCGACTGTAGCGCCCTACGCGATGCCAGACACGGGCCCCACGCAGGACAGCGCCGGCATCTGGGCGTCGATCTACTTCTTTGCCGTGGCGCTGACGACACTCATCTGTAGCAACATTGCACTCCTGCTGTTCGCCCGTGCGGCGACGCGCGAGAGTGAGTTCACGGTGCGCACAGCCCTCGGCGCCAACCGCAGCCGCATCGTCGTGCAGTTGTTCGCGGAGGCACTCGTGCTGGGCGGCCTGGCGGCGGTCGTGGGACTCGTGGCGGCGCAGTTCGTTTTGCAGAACTGGGGCATGACGTTCCTTGAGGTAAACCTCGGCCGATTGCCGTTCTGGTACGACCTCAACCTCACGCCGGCCACGGTGCTGTTTGCACTCGGTCTGACCGTGCTGGGTTCCGCCGTCGCAGGCGTGCTGCCGGCGCTGAAGGTCACGCGTGGCATGGGCGCACGTCTGAAGCAGGCCACGGCGGGCGCGGGAGGGCTGCAGTTTGGCGGTGTCTGGACGGCCATCATCATCGTCCAGGTCGCTCTCACTGTGGCGTTTCCCGCAGTGGTGTATCAGGAACAGTGGCAGCTCCGGCATGTGGAAACGTTCGACGCCGGGTTCCCGACAGAGGAGTACCTCGCTGCGCGAATTCAACTGGACGTTCCCACGCCAAATGGGGAAATCACGGACGCCGAGCGCGACACTCTACGTGTTGCGTTCGCCACCCGCGTGGAAGAACTGCGTCGTCGCATTACTCTCGAGCCTGGTGTGACCGGTGTCACGTTCATGGACCGGGTGCCGCGCAGCGCGCGTCCAGAGGCTCTGGTCGACCTGCCGGGAGACACGGCGGATACGCCCTTGCGCGAAGCCACGATCGCCCGCGTCGATCCGTCGTACTTTGACACGCTGAACACCACCGTCCTCGCCGGCCGCGGATTTGTGTCCGCCGACGTTGCACCGGTCGCGCGGGTCGCGATTGTCGATCAGGCCTTTGTTGATCAGATTCTGCAGGGCCGCAATCCCGTCGGACAGCAGGTGCGATTCTCCAACCGGAACAACCCCGGCAACCCCCCATCGGAATGGATCGAGATCGTCGGTGTCGTCAAGGATCTTGGCATCGGCACTCCGACCAGGGTGGATCGGGCTTCGGGGATGTATCTGCCCTCACGTCCTGAGCGGATGGGCCGGAGCTACGTGATGGTGCACATGAGCGCCGATCCTCTGGCGTTTGCGCCGAGGTTGACCGAGATCGTGACCGCGATCGATCCCACGCTGCGTGTATCTGAAATCCAGCGCGTGGACAAGGTGCTCGACGACTTCATCTGGTTCATCGGGCTGTGGCTCCGCATCACGGTCGTCATGACCGTCGTCGCGCTGGTGCTCTCGTTATCTGGCATCTACGCGGTACTGTCGTTCATCGTGGCCAGACGCACACGGGAGATCGGCATCCGCGTGGCGCTTGGCGCCGACCGTCGCCGGGTCATCAGTGCGATCTTCAAGCGGCCACTGATTCAGGTCAGCCTCGGTGTGCTGGCCGGCAACGCCCTGCTCGCACTCATGGGTAGCATCGAAACAGAAATGCCCGGTCTGACCGGAGACTTGTCGGTGTGGCAACTGACGATGCTCGCCGCCTACGGCGTCGTGATGCTTGGCGTGTGCCTGCTCGCGTGCATCGTCCCCACGCGCC
>CAZLJG010000421.1:0-2589 GCA_964559545.1 uncultured Solibacteraceae bacterium
GCAGGCGTTGGCGGTCACCATTGATCGCGGCGTGCGGGCTCACTTTGGATTGCCGGATCTCGCGCAGATCGGCGCACAGGACACACCATGATGATTGAACTCGAGATCGAACGTCCCGTGCCGGGCGGCGACATGCTGGCCCGTCACGAAGGGCGCGTGGTGTTTGTCGCGGGGGCGCTGCCGGGTGAACGGGTGCGGGCGGTGATCACGAAACGCCGTGGGAATGTGGCGTGGGCGCAGGTGCGCGATGTCATCACGGCCAGCCCGGATCGCCGGGACGTGACCTCCGATCCATTATGTGGTGGCCGGACGTACGCGCACATCCGGTATGACCGGCAGCTGGCGCTGAAGGCGGAGGTCATCGCGGATGCGTTCCGGCGCATCGCGAAGCACACGCTCGAACAGCCCGTGCCAGTGGTGGCCTCGCCGGAGACCGGCTATCGGTTGCGGGCGCGCCTCCATGTGGACGGAGCCGCGTTCGGGTTTTACCGCGAAGGCTCGCACACGATCTGTGGAGCCGGGCCGACCGAACAATTGACGGACGCGACGCTCGCCGCGGTGGGTCGTCTCCACGCGGCGCTCGGGAAAGGTGTCGTGGTCTGCACGTCGTTGTTGGTGTCGGAGGACACGGCCGGTCAGGCCCGTGTCGTCACGTGTGCGACGCGCGACGGGGCCACGCTCGATCCGTTCCTCGGGATGACGTTGCCTGAGGGGTTGACCGGGGTCGTCGTGCAGGCGCGGAAGGGTGAGTTCATCGCCGCCGGCAGCGATCAGGTGGTGGATCGCAGTATGTCGCTCCCCGGGGTGACCATGGCCGGACGCCCGTCGGTGACCTGGTCGCGAAGGGGCGCGTCGTTTTTTCAGGGCAACCGCTTTCTCGTCGGCGCGTTGCTCGATCGCGTGTTGGCTGCTGCGCAGGGGCGGTTTGTGGATTTGTATGCCGGCGTCGGCCTCTTCGCGATCTCGCTGGCGGCACGGGGCCAGCACGGGCTTGCCGTGGAAGGTGACCCGACGAGCGCCGGTGATCTGGCCTCAAACGGCGAGTTGTATCGCGATCACCTCCAGACGCGTGCGGAGAGTGTGGAAGCCGCGACGGCCCGCACGCTCGATGCGCAGCCGGATGTTGTGGTGGTGGACCCTCCGCGCACCGGCCTGTCGGCCGAGGTGCTGACGGGCCTCCTGCGGTGGCGCGCGCCGCGCATCGTGTATGTCTCGTGTGATGTGCCGACGCTGGCGCGGGACGCGCAGCGGCTACTTGCAGACGGCTATCAACTGTTGTCGCTGGAAGCGCTCGACATGTTCCCGAACACGCCTCACGTCGAGTGCGTGGCGGTCTTCGACCGGGCCGCATCAACGAACGCGGTGAATAGCGACGCGGATTCGCCCGTGCGGTAGAAGTTCTCGGGGTGCCACTGCACGCCGATGCAGAAGGTGTCCGATGGGGTCACAGGCTCGATGGCTTCAATGGTCCCGTCGGGCGCGGTCGCGGAGACCCTGAATCCTGCCGCGACCTGATCGATGGCCTGATGATGCCGGCTGTTGACGTCGAGCCGGCCGTCGGCCGTGAGTTGTTCCCGCATCACCGCCGCGAGTCGTGTGCCTGGCTCGAGGCTCACATCGTGCGCGATCGCGTTTCGTGGGTCGACGATGGAGTGGTTGATGCCACTGGGACGCTGCGACGGCAGGTCCTGGATCAGTGTCCCGCCCGCGGCCACATTCAGCACCTGCACACCACGGCAGATCGCGAGGAGCGGCGTGCCGTTTGAGAGGGCCGCCTTCGCCAACGGCAACTCGTAGGCGTCTCTGGTTTCATCCACCTCGACCGTCGGATGTGTCGTGGGATCTCCGTACCGATCGGGACGCACATCGGGACCGCCGGTCAGCAGCACGCCATCAAGTTCCTGAAGCACCTGCGGCAACGCGTCGGCGTCGGCACGCAACACCCGCACGACAGCGCCCGCCTGTTCCAGCGCCGCCACATAGTCCTCGCGCGGAAACGCGACGCCGATCACAGGCCCGGACCCCGGAACCCCCGGACCTCCCGAACCCTGGACCCTGGACCCTGGACCCTGGACCATCACATTCTCTCAGGCACTTCACACCCCATGAGGTTGAGGGTGCGGGTGAGTTGGGTCGCGCAGTAGAACACCGCCGTGGCGCGCCACAGGCGCACGTCGGCGCGGTCCTCCTTGAGAATCGGCTGCCGGTGATAAAACGCGTTGAACGAC
Source organism: uncultured Solibacteraceae bacterium (assembly GCA_964559545.1). Classification (GTDB taxonomy): domain Bacteria; phylum Acidobacteriota; class Vicinamibacteria; order Vicinamibacterales; family SCN-69-37; genus SYFT01. The sequence goes on from CAZLJG010000421.1 coordinate 2,229, forward strand.
TGCGCGAGTCCGAACGCGAACTTGGCGACGTGGGAGATTTCCAGCGAGCGCACGGCAGAGTCCACCATCTCGTCGAGCCGCGCCGCCTCGAGGACGAGTCCCCACAATTCATCACTCTCTTCGCCCTGCTCCAACGGCGCCGCCGGCAGCGCGTCGGCGCGCGACGGCAGTGACGCGGCAGTCACCTGGTCACGGTCCTGCAGTTTCGCCAGGATGTTGCGCGCGCGCACCACGGCGTACTGGAGGTAGGGCCCCGTTTCGCCTTCAAAACTCAGGGCTTCCTTGATGTCGAACGCGATTACCTTGCCGCGCGAGAACTTCACGAGGAAATACCGCACAGCCGCGACCGCAATCCGGCTCG
>CAZLJG010000422.1:0-2581 GCA_964559545.1 uncultured Solibacteraceae bacterium
GGCCGCGCTCTACATGGCCGAGCTCAAGGGCCTGATGCTCGCGCTCAGTCACGAGGAACGGTCGCCGAAGAAGCTACTGACGCGCGTGAATCACCTGCTCGCCGACCATCTCGACAATCGCAGCTTCATCACGATGACCTACGGCGTCATCGACCTCGACGCGCGCACGTTGACCCACTCGCGCGCCGGCCACACGCCGCTCATTGTGGTGTCCGACCGCCGGACCGAGGGCGCCGAAGTGATCGTTCCCAACGGGATGGTGCTGGGCCTGCGCCTGCCGGGCGCGGCTGATCGCTTTGAATCCCTGCTCGAGGAGCACACGTTGCCGCTCGAAGCGGGCGATGTCATTGTGTTTTATACCGACGGGGTGACCGAAGCGATGAACGTCAACGGTGACCTCTTCAGCGACGAAGCCCTTGGGCGCGTGGTCCATTCCCACCGAGGCCTCGACGCAGCCGGTATTCGTGAGCGTGTCTTGCGCGATGTGCATGCATTCGTCGGTGAGGCTGAGCCCCATGACGACATGACGATGGTTATCGTGAAGATCGAGAAGTTCTCGTAGGGCGCGCTGAACTTGAGCGCGCCAGTGAGTGTCTTATGAGTGTTGGCGTGTTTCGAAGTCATCTGTCGATTGAGGCCGAGGTGGTCCGCGGGTTACTCGCGGCTCACGGGTTGCCGGCGCAGGTGTCGTCCACGCTGGCACCGGGACTGTTTCCCCTTCGCTTTGGCGGACAGGCCGAGTTTGCGGTCACGGTCGCCGATGGGCAGGAGGAGAGGGCACTCGCGCTGATCGCCAGCCACCTCGACGAAGCCGCGGCCGCCGAAGTCGCACGGCTCGGTGAGGACATGGGGCCGCTGCAGGATCGAATCGGCTACCACTTCCAGGACCTCGGTCTGCTCGAACACGCACTCACACATCGGTCGCGCGCGCACGAAGACGCGTCCGGCGGCGTCATCGACAACGAGTCACTCGAGTTCCTCGGGGATGCCGTGCTCGGTTTTGTCGTCGCCGACATGTTGTTCCAGCGGTTCCCGACGCACAGCGAAGGCTACAAATCGAAGATCAAGGCGTCGATCGTCTCGACGGCGTCCCTCGCCAAACTCGCGGCGAGCATCGACCTCGGTCGTTTCCTGTTGCTGGGCCGCGGCGAAGAGAAGACGGGCGGTCGCGCAAAGTACGCCATTCTCGCCGACTGCTTCGAAGCTCTCATTGCCGCGATTTATCTGGATGGTGGCGTGGACGCCGCGCGCACATTCATCGTGTCCATCTTCGGCCCGCTCATCACGTCAGGCGGCGACCAGGTCGCCGAAGCGTCGTTCACCGACGACTGGAAGTCCGCGCTTCAGGAGTGGCTTCAGGCCAACAACAAAGGCCTGCCCGTGTACCAGATGGCCTCCACCGACGGCCCCGATCACCGCAAGCGCTTTGACGTCGAAGTCCTCGTCGCCGGCGTTGTCGTCGGCCGCGCCGACGGGCGATCCAAGAAGGACGCGCAGCAGCAGGCGGCCAAGATGGCGCTTTCGGCGCTCAAGGGCGCCGACTCAGTCAGCTAGTCAATCTCAATAATCCCGGATCGATCCCCCACAGCCACCGGAGCCTTGGTCTCATTGGCAGGTGTGGTGTTCGTCGGAGTGGCCGCCAGCGCAGGAGCCGAAGCGCCGTTCGCAAAGATCGCCACTTCGCGCGTGACGTCGTCGGCGGTCGGCGGAACCGGCTGCGCGTGGAGGCGGACAAAGAGGCGGAGGAGTGGGTCGTCGAACGTGTACCGCTTGCGATGTACCGTGACGAGGTCCACGTCCTCGAGCCACGAGAGATAGTCCTTGGTCGAGCCTGGCGTGCGATGGAGGCGCTGGCTGATCTCCGTGAGGGTCAGCCCCTCCTGCTCGGCGAGCACGCCGAGGATCGCCTTGAGCGCGCCGTAGCCGCGTGCGCGGTGGAGGCGGAACTCGTAACTTTCGCGGCAGCGGGCGGTGAGTGCGCCATCCGGGCTGAGTGCAGCCGCGAGTGCGAGCGGCACATTGCGGCGATGGGCGGGCTGGGCGAGCACCGATTCCACGAGCAGTCGCGCGTAGCCGGCCCGTCCCCCCGAGAGTGTGGCCACGTCGGCGGCCAGCGCTGCAGGCCACGCGGTGTCGTCGTTGCTCTGCCGTACGAGCAGGTTCACTTCCTCCGCACCGAGCGGCGGCATGTGAACGACCTCAAAACGCGCCGGCGCATCCCGCAGCAACCGATGGGCGCGTGCGGTGAATCGTGACGCCAGCACAAACGCGTTGGGACTGGCGGCGAGCCGCGTGACGAGGTCGCGCTGCACGTGGCGCAGGCCGGGGAAACTTTCGAACGTTCGCACATCAAGCACTTCATCGATGAGGAACGTCATCGGGACGCTGGCGTCGCCCGTCGCCGAGGCAAAGTAGTGCGTCAGCCCGTCAAACGCCGACTTGGCATTCCGAGGCGCGGGTGGGGCGCCCGACTGGCGCGCCGCCGCAGGTCCTGAGCCGACCACCGCGGCGACACAGCGCTCCGGTGTGGTGGCAGCCGCCGCAAAGTCGATGTACTGCGCGCGGTCGGCGCCGAACAACG
>CAZLJG010000423.1:0-2558 GCA_964559545.1 uncultured Solibacteraceae bacterium
GGCGCGACGGCCCAGATACGCGACATACTCGCCACGCTTGAACGTCATGGCGATCAGACCAGCGTCACAGGCGCCGGGGCCAGCTTCACCTTGACCGTGGTGACGCCGGTCCCAGCCGCTTGCACGGTGACGCCCACAAGCGCGGCCGTGTCGCCGGAGCTATTCGAGTCCGTGTCGGAATGCGACCGGACAAGCTTCGCCGTCGGGTCCCAGTAGACGGGGAGCCCGACGCTCGCGAACACGTCGGCGCTTTCCTTCGGAAGCGAAAACACTCCCTCAGTTACCAGATCGAGCGAGGCGCCGTTGTCGGCATCGCCAGCGGCCACGCCGAAGAGTTGGCCGATCAGAACGCCTTCGCCGGAATCGACGTTGGCGGGAGCCGTCACGGTGATCGTGCGGCCGGGTTGAACAAGGTTCTTCATTTGCAGTCTCCAAATTTGGAAGTGTTGAAGCGGATGGTGTTGGGGGCGGGGGATTGCATGGCCGCGATTCGGGTTTCGAGCGCGGCGATTGCGCGTTGCATCGCGGCCGGAGAGGCGTAGGTCACTGCCTCTCCGTTCGAGTCGGTGACTGACATCACCCCGCGACCGAGTTGGCGAACCATCTCATCGCGAAGTGACATCAGTTCCTGAACCGTGAGCGCGGCCATGGCTTAGCCTCCCGCGCTATTCGAGTCGTTTTCGTCGCCGTTATCCACGCGGTAACCCCCACGCCAACCGATAGCGGCGGCGCCGACAACGTGGATGCAGCGGAAGCTGACTCCCCACGTATCCCACGCTTGCTGCGTTTCGATTTGCGGGCCTTCGCGACCTGCCAGATGCGCCAGTTCGAGCACGGGCGCCAAAGCCGGGTCAGCAAAGACGTACCATTGGTACGGCTCAAGCCGCGGCTCTACCATGAGCGTAAGCTTGGACTGGAACGGGTTCGTCTCGCCGAAGCTCTGGGCCTGATACTGAGCAAGGAATTGCTCGGCAGCGGTCTCCATCTCTTTCGAGACAACCAGGAACTTCGGAACGATGTTGAGGAGAGTCGTTCCGTCGAGTCCCACGGTGGAGCGCATCGCGAGGCGGATGCCGCTCATCACCGAAACGCCCTCGTAGTCAGCCGGACCCAGGCCGCCCCACGAGTGCGTGTTGTCGTGGTCGGCGCTGAAGAGCGCGAAGCCGTCATCCATCGTCGGGTTGGCGTTGATGACCGCAACCAGAGAGTCCGTGTCGCGGGCCGCCGCAGCGATGCCGAATTGCTCTGACGCATCCGTGAGTGCGGACAGATCGTCATTGAGCATGGCTTTCATGCTGTAGTCGATCCGCCGGGCATACGGCTTCACGCTGATCGATTGCTTCGACTCTTCCCGGCTGGCGTGCTTGATTTCGCCATGCTCGCCAAGCTCTTCGAGCGCGCCGAACTCGCCAGCGCGAAGCCGGTGAGCTTCGCGGAAGTCCGGAAGCGTCGATTTCTTCGCGAGCGAGACCAGCGGCGATTGCGCGACTCCATACTTGGCGAGCAGGGAGCGATTGCCCACGCCCTGAAGCAGGTTCGGCAGGTCGGACGTACCGATGGCGCGCGTGAGAATCTGCTCACGCGACATTCCGAACGTCCGGATGCCTGCACGTTGCAGGATCAGGCTGGCATGGTCGGAGACCGAAAGGCCCGCGAACTCGCGCGCGGAGTCTTCCGGCTTCGTACCCGACGCGCGAGAATAGAGGCCGCCGACCTGGCGCTCGATCAGCGCGGCCGGGTCTTCGTGTGACACGCCAACGCGAACACGGGGCACGCGGTTGGTGCGTTCGGTCATGAGGTCATAGGCCGCCGCGCGGGCTTGCTCGACCGTCGCGTCTGCGTCGATCAGTTCGTCAGCCTGCTCCGGCGTGCCACCGGCTCGCTTGATGATGTCGCGAATCTCCGCGCGGGTCTCCGCAACGGTGGACTCGTTCGCGGGCGTGTCGATCACGTCCGCGTCGGGCGCCGGGTTGGCGCCGTTCTTCTTCGGCATGGGATTGCTCCGTACTTTGGCGCCGGGGTCGGCGGGGATGGGGACGATGCTTGCCTCGTGGATGGACCACGCCAGCGCCGTCCTTGAACGCTGGCCTTTGGAGTCTGTGGAATCGGCCCAGCGCGTGACGCGGTAGCCGATTGAAATGCTACGAAGGATGCCGTCGCGGATGTCGCCGACGATGCCCGCCACGTCTTCACGTGCGGACAGCTTCAGGCGAGCGCGGATTTCTCCATCCTTGCGCCAAGCCTTCTCGATGACGCCCAGGACGGCGCGTGTGCTGCCCTGATTGTGAGCGTCGAGAACCGGCTTGCCTTCAATGCCGCGAAGGTCGGCGTTGGCGACGGGCAAACGCTCGATATAGCCGCCGCGATTCACGTCGGCGCCGGTCGAGAGAACAACCTCAACCGTATTGTCTTCGGCGTTGAACGTGGTCGGCGCGAGTGATGCCGCGCGCGTTTCGAGGTCAATCGTCTTGGGCATTGTCTTTTTCCTCTTCTGTGTCGGAGTCATCGCTGGCCGTTTGCGCGTGCGGATCGGCGGCGATGTCGGCGTCAACGCGCTC
>CAZLJG010000424.1:0-2549 GCA_964559545.1 uncultured Solibacteraceae bacterium
GGACTGGTAATCGCCCACACGCGTTTGTAGAACCAGCCGTCGGGGACACCGCCGCCCACCGCCGAGATCAGCGTGCCGCTCTTGTCGAGGTAGTCGGCATATCCGGCGACTGGCGTATCCGGATTGGAGTTGCCACCAATCGCCAGCCCCGTGCCCCCGGCGGCGGCCGCCGGGAAGATGCGCGTGTCACTCGTGACGTCACCCCAGGCGAGGACCAGCAGTTGTTCCATCTTGTCCTGCGCGTACTCCGTGGTGCGCGCAGCCAGGTGTCCCTGATTCTCCGACGACAGCAGGCCGACGACGCCCATCGAGCCGAGGCCGCCAATGACGACCAGGAGGAGGGCCGTCGCGACCATCGTCTCGATGAGCGAGGACCCCGCGTCGTCGCGGAGTCCTACTTCTGCCGCCATGTGCCGCCCGCCGACAGCGTCGTGCGCCAGACCTGCATCTGGCCCGTGGCGCCGACGACGATGGCGAAGACGCCCGTGGGGCCGCGCATGTACACGACTTGCGTCGTGATCGGAGCCCCGCCGGAGGTTACAGGCAGACCCCGGGAATTAAAAATCACGCACGAGGTGCCGTCGAGGGCGTCGCCTTCGTTGTTCAGGCACGCCGTCGGCTGGCCGAAGACGGCCTGGCTGTTGGGTGGTGCGGTCGTCACGGGGCCCGCGCCGAACGCGCCGCCCGTGGAGAGTCGCTGGGTGCCGCCTTCGATGACCCAGCCCGGCGTGCCGGTCGTTTGCCAGGTTTCGACCTGGTAGGTGCCGAGGTTCTGGTCGATGCGGAGCCTCGCCCGGGTGAATTTGGCGGCTCCGGTCATCTTCGTTAGAGCCACAGCGCTCGACAGGCCCTGGGCATCGCTTCGAAGCCTGATGTCTTCGATCATGCTGCCCGAAATGGGAGCGGTCATGGCGGCAATCGAGCCGATGATCGCCACGGCAATAAGGAGTTCAACGGCGGAGAAACCGGCGTCACGAAGGGGTCTGGTCATCACGCCCCCGATTAGAGCAAGGGAGGTACCGCTCCAATGTCGCTCCAAGTTGTTGCTGAATAAGGAATTACAGAATGGAACTTCGCGCGGCCACAGACGGATTCCGACTCCGGCTTACAAGGCTGTGTACACTGGTGCATTGTCTCGATGACCACGATAGACACCAGCGCATCCGAATCCAGAAAAGTGCTTGCCGCCGAGGTTGCGACCCGGCGGACGTTTGCCATCATTTCCCACCCCGACGCCGGCAAGAGCACGCTGACCGAGAAAATCCTGCTGTACGCGGGCGCGGTCGAGCTGGCCGGCGCGGTCCGTGGACGCAAGACCCAGCGGCACGTGGTGTCCGACTGGATGGAGATGGAGCAGAAGCGCGGCATCTCGCTGACCTCCACCGCGCTTGAATTCGAACTCCGCGGCCGACGTTTGTCGCTGCTCGACACGCCGGGCCACCAGGACTTCAGCGAAGACACGTATCGCGCCCTTATCGCCGCCGACAGCGTCGTCATGGTTATCGACGCCGCGAAAGGCATTGAGGCGCAAACGCGGAAGTTGTTCGAGGTCTGTAAGAAGCGGAAGCTCCCGATCCTGACGTTCGTCAACAAGATGGACCAGCCCGGGCGCGATCCGCTCGAGCTGATGGACGAGATCGAAAGCGCGCTCGGCATCAAAGCGGCGCCACTGAACTGGCCGCTCGGGCAGGGGCAGGACTTCAAGGGCATCTTCGACGTGCGGACCCGCGTCGTGACGATGTACGACAAACAGAGCAAGGGCGAACGCCGGTCGGACGTGACGACCGTGAGCCATACCGATCCTGTGATCGCGGAAGTGGTTGGCGAGCGTGTGTTTGCCGAGTTCACGGAGTCGTTTGAGATCGCGTCTCACGCGGGCACGCCGTTTGACTTCGAGTCGTATCGGTCCGGTGACCAGACTGGTGTGTTCTTCGGCAGCGCCCTTGTGAACTTCGGGTTGGAACCGCTGCTCGACGGGCTCGTCGAGTTGGCGCCGCCGCCATCCGCGCGAGAGTCGGATTCCGGGTTGATCGATCCGGCGTCACCTGACTTCAGCGGGTTTGTGTTCAAGATTCAGGCGAACATGGACCCGCGCCATCGCGATCGGGTGGCGTTTGTGCGCGTGTGTTCGGGCCGTCTTGAACGAGACACGCCCATCATCAACGCCCGCGGCAACCAGACGATCCGTGCGGCGCGTGTCTACAAGATGTTCGGCCGCGAACGTGAGTCCGTGACGGACGCGATCGCCGGCGACATTGTTGGACTGGTAAATCCCGGCCGGTTTTCCATCGGCGACACCTTGTATCAGGGGAAGCCGGTGAAGTTTCACGCGATCCTGCGTTTCCCGTCCGAACAATTCGCGCGCTTGCGTCTCGCCGACTCCAAGCACAAGCAGTTTGACGATGGTGTGCGGCAGCTGGAGGAAGAAGGCCTGATCCAGGTGCTGTATCCGCGATCGTACGGTCGCGAACCTGTGGTCGGCGTGATCGGGCCTCTGCAGTTTGATGTCATTGCTGCGCGGCTCGAAGGCGAGTACGGCGTCAAGATTC
>CAZLJG010000425.1:0-2539 GCA_964559545.1 uncultured Solibacteraceae bacterium
CCGAGGCGGGTGTCCCGTCAGGCGCCTCAGCACACCCAGACTCGGCGACTGCACCACGCGGGTCCGCGTGACAAGTGGGTGTGCGTCCGCCGTCGGCAGCGCCGCGAAGGCCACATCGTTGAGCGGGCCATCAGGGATGACAATCAGCGCCGACGCCGGATCAAGCGCCAGCGTGTCGGGCAGCAACAGCGCCCCAAGGCCGCTGTCATCCGCACGGTGTTCGCGAATGGCAGTTCGATGGCGCGTGACCATCGACGTCAGCGCCGAGGCACCAACCGGGCGTTCGGTGAGCGAAACGCCGTCGGCACGAATGGTCCAGATCAGCAGTCGATCTCTGGCCGCCAGAAATGCCAGGGCCGTCCATGATTCCGGCATCCAGTCCGTCGTCGTCACGCCCGTCACGCCCGTCACGGGCGCTTCGAGCCGGGTGACCGGCAGCGAGTCCAGCAGTTCGCGTGCGTGAGCCCGTTCAAGGTACGTGAGGGCCTCACTCGGAGACTGCCTGGCGTTCACGATCAACTCGTCAAAAATGTCCCAGGTGTCCGACGTCCGGCTCAGCCGCAGTTGCTCATCGCGGATCGCAAGTCGCTGGTCCTCCAGCAGGTCGGCGCCCTGGAGCCAGACGGTCTTCGCACCGGCGGCATCACCTGCGGCGAGACGTGCGCGCCCGATCTGCAGCAGGAGCGACGTTGTTCGCGTGCGATTGCCGCGTGCCTCGAGGAAGCGACGCCCCTCCTCCAGGGCTTCGGCGGCGCCGGCGGGATCTGTGCTCATCAACACGCGTCCACGTGTGAGTGCGACTTCTGCGAGCGCTTCCTGCCGGAACTCGGGATCGACGATCACGTCTGCGTGCCGCCGTGCCTGCTCAAGCGCGTCGGTGGCTGCCTGCGCCTGTCAAAGGCCGAGGTGCGCCCGTGCACTTTGGAGATGACCCGAAACCAGTGCCCACCCGACCGACCGGACTTCGCCGAACGCGAGAACGGCCCGACTCAGCTCGAGGGCCGTGCCCCACAGGCCCTGCTGCTCCGCCAGCGCGATAGCGCGGGCGTACACCTGGTGTCGGCGTCGGTCGCTGGTCACCTGGTCGAGATACGACGCCGACCTGGCCAGAGCCTCCCACGCTCCGCGACGGTCGCCGCTGTTGGCCAGCGCGGTTGCCCGATTCGCCCCCGCGACGACGATGGCTTCGGGATCGCCGGAACGTTGAGCTGCCTCCCATGACGCGTTCTGGTGCCTGACAGCCTCAGAGAAGCGTGTGTCCTGCAGCGCAATGGACCCGAGGATCTGCGAGGCAAGCGCGACGTCGCGCCAGTAGCCATGACGTTCGGCGACGGGATGCAGCTGCCGGGCGATCGTGTCGGCGGTACCGGTCTGTCCCAGGCTCAGATCCAGAAGGGCACGCTGGAGGCGTGGGCGGACGTCAGCCAGGCCGGCACAGGCCAGCTGCTCAGCCGCGCTGATGCTGAGCCGTTGCGCGTGAGTGTACCCGCCAGCCTCGAATGCCTCCCGCCAGTCACTCAGTGCACGCACCGCGTTTCTCAGGCATTCCGTCCGGAATCCTGGCGTCGATGTTGCGATGGCGGACGTGACGTCAGAGAGCCACCGGTCGCCCCCGGAAGTGCGCAGGTCGATGGCGGCTGTCACGACTGCAGATCCAAGCGGCGTGCCGTTCTGGGCCCAGTTGCGGAGGGCCGTGCGCTCCACCGTATCGAACACGTCAGCCCGGGGGGCCGCGTCCGCAGCCGAGAGATCCGCCAGGTAATCTCTGGCTTCGGTCGCCCAGGGCGAGTCACTGTCCACGGCCAGGTACGCCATCCAGGCCAGGCGCGCACGCTCGCGAAATGAGAGGGCAGTCAACGCCAGCGCTTTGTTGAAGAGGGCCGCGGCGTGTGTGGGTTCAACGGCCAATGCCCGCTCCGAGGCATTGAGGGCCTCCGCGGCATCGGCCGCAGTGCCATCACGTCTCCACCGTTCCAGATACACGGCAGACAGGTCGGTGAGCAGAGCCGCAGACCCATCGTCGCCGGCCAGTTCCGCCGCCCGGGTGAGTGATGCCGCCGCGGTGTTCAGGTCTTTCGAGACCAGGGCCGCCAACCCCGCCGCATGCAATGTGCGGGCGTGCTCGCGATCTCTGGCCAGGCGCTCGATGTCGACGATGGCTGCGCGTGTTTCCAGAGACAGGTCACTGCTGCCTCCTCGCACATCACCCGGCTGTGCGGCCCACTCGAATGCGGTCACCCGGCCGACGGTAAGACGTTGATCCTGGAGGGATGCTGCCAATGTCTGCACAGCGCGGTCGGCACGAGGTCCGGGCGACCACCAGTACCACGCTGACGCGGTCGAGAGGAGGATGGCCGCGGCGCCGGCCAGCGCCAGCAGTCTGTTCGGCTGCCATGTGGACGTGTGGGAGACGCCGGCAGAGAGCGGCACCGACGTGGCCTCCATCCACACCTCGTAACAGTCCTCACACTCTGCCAGGTGTCGCTCGACCGTCGCACGGTGCTCCGCCGTCAGGCGTCCGTCCATGAACGCCGCGAGC
>CAZLJG010000426.1:0-2515 GCA_964559545.1 uncultured Solibacteraceae bacterium
ATACGACACGTCGGGGGATAACAGGAGCAGCGCCGCCGCAATCAGTCGTTCACGCCGGGTCAGCACCCGGCCCGCGTGCAGGATCACGACCAGCGTCACCACAGCCGACACGCCACCAATGATCTTGGCCGTCACCAACGGATAGACACCGACCGCCGCTGAGAACGCGGCGACAAGCACGCCGAGGTTGCTGGTGTATCCCTCGACCGGCGCCTCCCCGCGGTTCCAGACCAGACCGGCGCCCTCCGCCAGATGCTGACCGTATCGGAAGGTGATGAACACGTCGTCGAATACGTTGACGAACACCATCGCCAGTTGCGTCAACAGCACGCTCAGGGCGAGGAGTGTCAGCACCAGGCCGGTGGACCGGCCGCGCGCGGGTTCGAGGGTCATCATGATCGTCAGTCGTCGCGCCGGACGCGGCCGCGCGCGGACTTGATGCGGCCACGGATCACCTTGTCGGCCATCCGCGCCTGTTTGGCAGACCGCGACGGCTTTGTCTTGCGGCGTGACTTGGGGACGACGTGCGCGAGATCCAGCAGCGCGGAGAGGCGCGCACGGGCCGCTTCACGATTCTGCGCCTGCGTGCGATATTCACGGCTGTCGATGACCAGAACATCGTCGGCCGTCAACCGTCGGCCGGCGAGCACTCGGAGGCGCAGCTTGACGCCATCCGCCAGCGGCGCCGCGGCGACATCCAGTCGCAGCTCGACCGCCGTGGCGACCTTGTTGACGTTCTGACCGCCCGGGCCGGACGCTCTGACAAAGCGCTCGGTGATGGGCAGTGCGTCCAGGTTCATCTGCGGGCCTCTTGGTGGTATTCCTGCAGGCTCTTCACCGTGAGTCCTTCCGCACGAATCGCCGTGATGGCGCTGACGGCCGCCGCCGCGCCGGTGAGTGTGGTGATCGCCGGAATGCCCTGCAGCATCGCGGCGCGACGCACCGCGCGGTCGTCAAAAAACGACTCCCGGCCCAGCGGCGTGTTGATGACGAGGTCCACGGCCTTGTTGACGATTTCGTCGCCGACGTGCGGACGCCCTTCGTTGATCTTGAACACGATCTCGGCATCGATGCCGTGCGCCCGCAGATACACCGCGGTGCCACGCGTCGCCAGAATCTTGAAGCCGAGTTCCATCAACCCGCGGGCAATCGGGACGACGTTGGGTTTGTCGTTGTTGTTGACGCTGATGAAGACCGTGCCCTCCTGCGGCAGGTGCTGGCCCGCGCCCATCTGCGCCTTCGCAAACGCCGATCCGAACGTTTCGGCGCCGCCCATCACTTCGCCGGTGGACTTCATCTCGGGGCCCAGCAGTGTGTCGACGCCTGGGAACCGCACGAAGGGGAACACGGGCGTCTTCACAAAGAAGCCGGAGACCGTCAGGTCCTCGGTGAAACCCTGTTCGGCAAGGGTCTTGCCGATCATCACGTTGGCGGCCACCTTCGCGAGCGGCACACCGGTCGCCTTTGACAGATACGGGATCGTGCGCGACGCGCGCGGATTCACTTCCAGCACGTACACCACGTCGTCCTTGATCGCGAACTGCGCGTTCATCAGACCAATGACCTTCAGCGCCCGCGCCACCCGGCGCGTGTAGTCGCGGATGATGGCCATGTGTTTGTCACTCAACAGATGGGGCGGCACCACACACGAGCTGTCGCCCGAGTGGATACCGGCCTGCTCGATGTGCTCCATGATCCCGCCGATGACCACGTCGCCGGCCGTATCCGCGACTGCATCCACGTCGATCTCGGTCGCATCTTCCAGGAACTTGTCGATGAGAATCGGATGTTCCGGCGACAACTGCACCGCCTGGCGCATGTAGCGATCGAGTGACCCGGTGTCATACACGATGGCCATTGCGCGGCCGCCAAGCACGTACGACGGGCGCACGACCACCGGGAACCCGATGGACGACGCGACTTCGCGCGCTTCCTCCGGCGAGTGGGCCATGCCGCTTGCCGCCTGGGGAATCCCCAGTTCCCAGAGCAACTTCGAGAACCGCTCGCGGTCTTCCGCCAGGTCGATCGAGTCCGGCGAGGTGCCGAGGATCTTGATGCCGGCCTTCTGCAATCGCAGGGCCAACTTCAGCGGCGTCTGGCCGCCGTACTGCACGACACACGCAACGTCGCCACCTCCCTGACGCTCGCGCGTCACGATGGCCGAGACATCTTCGAAGGTCAGCGGCTCGAAGTAGAGCCGGTCCACCGAGTCGTAGTCGGTGGAGACCGTTTCCGGATTGCAGTTGACCATCACGGTCTCGTAGCCCTGGTCGCGCAGGGCAAACGCCGCGTGACAGCAGCAGTAGTCGAACTCGAGTCCCTGCCCGATGCGGTTCGGGCCGCTGCCCAGAATCACGACCTTGGCTTTGGGCGACGGTTCAGCTTCGCACTCCTCTTCGAACGTGCCGTACATGTACGGCGTGAAGGACTCGAACTCGGCCGCACAGGTGTCGATGCGTTTGTAGGCCGCGATCAGCTTGTGCTCGTGCCGGCGGGCGCTGACGCTGTCTTCATC
>CAZLJG010000427.1:0-2512 GCA_964559545.1 uncultured Solibacteraceae bacterium
TCGCGGAACACCAGCATCTGATTCTGCTTCGTGCCATCCACGCTGGCCTGGCACGCAGCGACACCGACACCGGGCACCACCACGGCCTGCACACCCATGAGGAACATGTCGTTCTGATTCACACACGTGGCAGACGCAATGACGACGCGGCGTGTGGCGAGATCGACGGCAATGATCGACCAGGTGGCCGATGCGGTGGCCGGCAGCAGACATCCGAGGAGCACGCCGAGAGCGGTAAGGGTTCGTCGCATGCGGCGGATTATGACTCATAATCCCGGGGTTCCCATGTGGTCCATTCGCGACAAAACCGTTCTCATCACGGGCGGCACATCCGGCATCGGGCTGGAATCAGCCGCGGTGCTGGCCTCCCAGGGCGCCCGCGTCATCATCGTTGGACGCAACACCGGCAAAGTATCGATGGCCCTGGGCGTGATCGAGGCCCGGCCGGGAGGGCTCCAGTTCGGCGAGCGCCATCGTCCCGCCTCGTACGTGTGCGATTTTTCGTCTCTGAAGGCGGTGGACCAGCTGGCGGACGAGATCCTTCGTGACGTGCCGGCCCTGCATGTGCTGATCAACAACGCCGGCAGTGTGTTTGCGAAACGGACGCTGACGGTGGACGGCTACGAAGCCACGTTCGCGGTCAATCACCTCGCGCCGTTCTGGCTCACACAGCGGCTGCTGCCGCGTCTGCGGGACAGTGCGCCGGCCCGCATCATCACGGTCGCATCCGGCCGGCACTTCAAAGGCACGATGGACTTTGATGACATTGGCTTCGAGCGGGGGTACCAGATCCTCCGCGCGTACGCGCGGTCCAAGTTGGCGAACGTCATGTTTGCGTCCGAGCAGGCCCGCCGGCTCTCGGGGACGCATGTGACGTCGAACAGCGTCCATCCGGGCCGTGTGGCGACCAATATCTGGTCGGGCGCTCCGACGTGGGCGAAGCCCCTCATCACGTACTGGCTCAGCCGGACGTTTATCACCGTTCCGGAGGGTGCGGCGCCGGTGGTGGCGCTGGCGACCCGGCCTGATTTGGCCGAAATCACCGGACAGTACTTCGATCGGCACGACATGAGTGACCCCTCGCCGGCCGCACGAGACCTTGAAATGGCCACCCACTTGTGGCGCGAAAGTGAACGCCTCGTGCGTACCGTCCTGCACGTGCACGACAGCCCAAGTTCCGGTAGGCTGAACGTCTCATGAGAATGCGAGTGCTGATGTATGGCCTTGTGGCGGGGCTCTGTGTGATGCCGACGGTGCAGGCACAGCGGCAATCGGCGCCGGTGCGTGGCGTCACGGTGGTGCAGACGTTCCCGCATGACCCGAGTGCGTTCACGCAGGGGTTGGTGTACGTCGACGGCGAGTTCTACGAGAGTACCGGCCTGAACGGCGAGTCCACCCTGCGTCGCGTCGAGATCGCCACCGGCAAAGTGCTGCAGCGCCGTGCGGTGGACGCGAAGTACTTCGCTGAAGGGCTCGCCCTGGTTGGCGACGAACTGCTTCAACTGACCTGGCAGCACAACATCGGGTTTGTCTACGATCGCAAGACCTTCGCGCCGAAGCGGACGTTTGCGTATGCCACGGAAGGATGGGGCATCGCCTACGACGCGAAGGGCGGGCTCGTCATGAGTGACGGCAGCGAGAAGTTGTTCTGGCTCGATCCCAAGACCCAGAAGGTGCTGCGGAGTCTCACGGTGACCGACGCCGGGCGCCCGGTGTCGCAACTCAACGAACTGGAATGGGTGGAAGGTGAGATCTGGGCGAACGTCTGGACCACTGATCGCATCGCGCGGATCAACCCCTCAACAGGCGTGGTGACCGGCTGGCTCGATTTGTCCAACCTCTGGCCGCTGTATCAGCGCACGCCCACTGCCGATGTGCTCAACGGGATCGCGTATGACGCGGCCGGCAAACGGATTTTTGTCACCGGGAAGAAGTGGCCGAAGATTTATCAGATCGCCATCAAGTAGTTCATTTGTCAGAGGAGACAGCTCATGCGTCAGGTCAAACGTGTCATGTCCGTAGTCACAATCGCACTCGCCGTGGGAGTGCTCGTATCCAGTGTGGATGCCCGTCAGGGTGATCCCGATCGTGTCGTGCCAGGCGGCGGCATCACCGGCGCTGGGTGGGCGGGGAACGTAATCGATGCCGGCTCCCTGAAGCAGGGTCGGTCGATCAATGATTCGAAGTTCGTCGCCAGTGGCTCAACCATCACGATCAATGCCGGCCCGAACAACATCTACTGGAATTCCGCGCACGTCGCGAACGGCGACTTCACGGTGAAGGCGACGTTTGCGGAGTCCAACCATCTCAAGCACAGCAACCACCCGCACCCGTACGGTCTGTTCATCGGCGGCAAGGACCTGAACACGCCGAAGGCGAACCTGCTCTATTGCTCCGCCTACGGCAACGGCACGTTCATCATGCGCGGCTTCGCGCCTGACGCCACCAACGGGATCTTCCGTCTCGGCGGCAACCGCGGCACCGCCAACGAGGCGATCCGCAAGGCCGGTCC
>CAZLJG010000428.1:0-2500 GCA_964559545.1 uncultured Solibacteraceae bacterium
GCCGGTGGAGGCCGTGCGCATGAGCGCAGCCCGCCGCGCCAGGACGCGCCGGGCCGCGTACGCCGTCGCCACCAGCGGAAGTGCCGATCCCACACCGAAGACAAACATCATTAGCGTCGCCTGCGCCAGGGAGTCGCCGCTGGCGGCCAGGCCGACAGCGGCGCCGAGCGTCGGGCCCACGCACGGACTCCACACCGCACCGAGCAGGAGACCGACGACGAACTGTCCCCACAGACCGCCTCCGGCACCCGCCGCGGACTTCGCCGCGGCGGACGCCAGCGGCGATGTGACGCGGGATACCAGATCCTGCAGGCGCGGGCTCAGGAGCACCGCGCCTGCCACGACGAGCATGACCGCCGCCGCGCGGCGGACATGCGCGTCGGTGAGGCCGAGCGTGGCGCCGGCCGAGGCCAGCGCCACGCCGATGGCCGTGAAGGCGACGACCAGGCCCGCCGCGAGTGCGAGCGGGCCGTGTCGGCGGTCGGCGGCCGCGCTCCCGACCACGATCGGGAGCGCGGGCAACACACACGGCGACAGCGACGTCAGCAGCCCCGCGACAAAACTCAGGCCAATCGCAACCACGGGTTTACCGGCCGCCCATGGGCATCTTCATCGACGCGTGCCCCATGAACTCCGCAATCGACGCATCGTCGCTCTTGTAGGAGAGACGCGCGGTTTCCTTCATGCCGTGGAAGAGGATCAGCGTCGACTGCTTCTCGACCTTCATCATCTTGCGCAGGTCGGCGTTGGAGTCGTAGTCCACCTTGAACGCCACCACGTCCTTGGCCATGCCGTTCAAGTGGGCCAGCACTTTTGGCTCCTGCGCGCGACACACCGGGCACCACGGGGCGTGGAAGAAGACCAGCGTTGTCTTCCCGTCGGCCATGGCCTTCGCGTGCGCCTCGGCAGTAAACGTCTTGAACTCGTTCTTCATCATCATGGCGTCGGCCGGCTTCATCTGCGCCGCCACACCTGCCACCATCAACACCGTCATCGCCATCATCACTGTCAGTCGAATCGTTCGCATCATCTGCAGAACCTCCACCCATGACTTCGCCGCTCGCGGCGGCAGGTTACAGATGTAACCGGTGGCGGTGGGCACCGTAGTAACGTTCAAGTCCTGTGACGGCGGCTGAAGAAGCACAGGCCACGCAGTTGATGCGGCTGGCCAATACGGGCGACGAGGCGGCCTACGCGGAGGTCCTCGCCATGCTCACCACCGCCACGAAGCGGTTCGCGCGTGGCCGCGCCGGAGGTGTGGCCTGGGTGGATGACGTGGTGCAGGAGACGCTCATCTCGGTCCATCGTGCCCGTCACACCTGGGATCCTTCCAGGCCATTGGCCCCATGGTTTTATGCGATCGCGTCACATCGCTATGTGGACGTGTGGCGGCGTGAACGCCGGGTGTCGTCACGGGAGCAGACGCAGGACGCCCTTGAGGCGCCGGCACCAGACGGCCCGGTCGGCGACTGGGACGATGTGGATATGTCGCTGGTGCACGCGGCGCTGGCGGCGTTGCCCGCGCGTCAGCGCGATATCGTCGAGGGCTTGAAGTTGCGCGATGACACCGTGCGTGGGCTGGCCGCGCGGCATCAGATGTCGGAGTCCGCTGTGAAAGTGATGGCGCATCGTGGGTACAAGCGATTGCGCAGTGTGCTCGGTGGGGGAAGTGGAGAGCGACGATGAGTCATGAGACGTTGATCGCACAACTGGCCAGGGACGTGACACCCGTGACACCGCTGCCCGCACCGCGTGTGCGCGCAGCGCGGTGGATGGCGGTGGCCGTCGGCGCGGTGGTGATTGGGGTGGTGGTGAGGGGCGTGCGGGCCAACTGGGCGGCTGCGGTGGATGATCCCTGGTTTCTGCTGACGGCAGCGCTGATCCTCGCCACCGGCGTGGCCGCTGCGGGAGTGGCGTTGGCCCTCGCGGTTCCCGGCGCGCTGACATCGCGATGGGTGAAGTGGACGCCGGTCGCGTTGATGACGGCTTGGGGGAGCGTGGTGTTGTTTGAGGTGATGGCCTCCGGCAGCAGCGTGCTGGACCAGCGCGTGGGCACCAGTTGCATGTGGAAGACCTACGGCATCGCGGTTGGGCCCGCGGCGACGATCGTCTGGCTGGCGCAACGTGCCGCCCCGCTCGATTGGCGATGGACGGGCAGCCTCGCCGCGTTGGCGGCCCTGTCGTTCGGGGTGCTCGGTACGGAACTCATCTGCCCGATCACCCGCCACGCCCACCTCTTCACGTGGCACTTCCTGCCAGTCGCCGGAATGTCCGCCGTCAGTTTCATGGCCGGCGCATTGCTGACACGCCGGTAGTCAGGAGACAGGTCGGAGCACAAGGGCTTCAGCCCTTGTGCCTGTCCCAGGGGCTAAAGCCCCTGGGCTCCGTTTGCTCTAACCAACCTCACCGCAGTCTCGCCACTCGCGCCTTGAGCCCCGCATCGAGCGCGGCCCGCTGCGGTGCGGGCACCGTAGTGTCGGCGGGCAACAACGTGAGAGCA
>CAZLJG010000429.1:0-2499 GCA_964559545.1 uncultured Solibacteraceae bacterium
TCAGCCAGATCAAGGTCAGCACACTGGCGGCGATCACGGTCCAGCCCACATGCCGCAAGCTCCTCGCGGTCACCGGTGACCAGGCGAGGGCAAGCGCGGCAGCGCTGAGCGGGAGGGCGGCCGGCGACACGAACGGACCAGTCACGGCGCACACCACCGTCCCGACCAACGCAGCGGTCACTGGCTGGCCTTTTGTTCGGCGAATCACGACGTGGACAACAAAGGTGGCGGCGGCGTAGCCGAACGACCAGACACCCCAGATGGTGAGGGCGGTGGACCATGGCACTCCGCCCTGCACCGCAACAGGAACACCCCACGCAGGGAGAGCGACGGCGGCGAGCAGCTCACCAGGCAACGTGTGCTCGCGGCCAATCAACGCACTCGCAATGGCCACCGCGGAGAGTACGCATGCGATCAACGTCCCGACCTGCGCGGGCGGCGTCAGCGCCGACAGGGAGAACGACGTCCCGGCCAACGCGATCGCACCGAATGTGGCGACCGACATGACGGCCGCATCACGCTGCTCCCGGCGCGCACGCGGACCACGGCCGCCGGTCAATACCAGGATGCCTTCGTGGGCGAGATACCCTCCGACCGCGATCAGCACAAGGCCCCAGACCGCGAGCGTCGGCGAACCGAGGACAAGCGCCGTGAGCAACGGGAAGGCGATTTCGCCGTAGGTGCCGTGTTCGCGCGGAAGCAGCACGTTACGCGAGCAGACGCTCGTACGCGTCAACGGCTCGATACAGTTCGTCCAGGTCGATATGTTCGTGGTCCGTGTGGGCCACGGTGATCGACCCCGGGCCGAACAACATCGGCGTTCCCCAGTGGGTGAGGAAGGGCACATCGGTCGTGTAGGCAAACACGGCTGTCTCAAACCCAGGCTCGGTGTGCAGGCGCACCGGAGGCACCACCAGCACGTCCTCGACAGTGGCGCAGGTGCCGACCGCGTCTTCGAGCAGGTCGCGCACCTCGCGATAGTCCCCGACCGTACGGAACATGAGTTCCGCCGTGGCGTTCGGAGGAATGACGTTCGGCGCCACGCCGCCGTTCATCAGACCGATGGAATAGTTGGTCGGACCGAGCACGTCATCCACAGGCCAGTCAGCCTCCCGAAGCGACACCAGAGCATCAAGCATCTTTTCGATCGCCGATTCGCCGAGATGGGGAAGGCTGGAATGGGCGGCGCGCCCGGTCGCGGTCAGGCGCGCACGGTAGACACCCTTCGTGGCAAGGCCGAGGCGGCTGTCGGTCGGTTCGCCATTGATGAGTCGCTGCGACACATTCGGCCACGTATTCGCGGCCTTGGCGCCGTCGCTACCCCGCTCTTCCCCGGCGACAAACAACATCCCGACATCCCTGCGCCCGGCCAGGCGCGCGCGCTCCGCCGCCGCCACCTGCGCGGCCAGAATCCCCTTGGCGTCACATGCACCGCGCCCGTACAGTCGCGTGCCGTCAACACGGCTCGGAAAAAACGGCGGCACACAATCAAAGTGTGTGGACAACACCACCGAGGGCTGGTCGAGGCGCGCAATGACGTTGCACCGGCCGTCACTGAGCGGCTGCTCATCGACGTGCCAGCCCAGGTCCCGCAGCGTCTTCGCAAGAAAACCCGCCACGTCCTGCTCGCGCCCGGTCGTCGAGTCGATATCGATCAACGCTCGAGTGAAGGCGACGAGTTCGTCAGAGGTCATCTGATCCAGGTCTCCAGCTCCGTGCGCGTGTCCGTCTTGTCGTCACGGTACTTCACGATGACCGGCGTGGCGAGCGACAGCCCCCAGTCCTTGCCGGCGCCCACGGTCACCGAGCGCGCGCCGGGCACGACCACCGCGCCCTCGGGAATCACGAGCGGCTGCCCGGCCTCGGGCTTGAGGATGCGGCCGTTCGGCAGATCGTAGACGGGCGTCGAGCCGGTCAGGATGACGCCGGCCGCGATGACGGCGCGGCGCTTCACCACCGCGCCTTCGTAGATGCCGGTGTTGCCGCCGACGAGCACGTCGTCTTCGATGATGACGGGCATCGCACCCACCGGTTCGATGACGCCGCCAATCTGCGCGGCCGCGCTCAGATGCACGCGGGCGCCGATCTGCGCGCACGAGCCGACGAGGGCGTGCGAATCCACCATCGACCCTTCACCCACATACGCGCCGACGTTCACGTACATCGGCGGCATGCAGATGACCCCCTTCGCCAGATAGGCGCCGTCGCGGATCGACGAGCCGCCGGGCACGACGCGGACGCCCGAGTGCGTGGCGAGCGGCTTGAGCGGCATCGTGTCCTTGTCGAAGAACGGCAGGCCGGCCGCCGACATGTCACCCAGGTCGCCGAAGCGGAAGCCGAGCAGGATGCCCTGCTTGACCCACGTGTTCACACGCCAGCCGGTGGGCGTGCTCGCGTCGGGCTCGGCCGAACGCACGTCGCCGGCGCCGAGGCGCTCCCGCAACTGGCGCCACGCGTCGCGCGCCTCGCTTCTGTCGGCGTTCGCGCCGGCGGCGAACA
>CAZLJG010000430.1:0-2497 GCA_964559545.1 uncultured Solibacteraceae bacterium
CGCTTCCTGACCGGGGCGGGGCAGTACACCGACGACGTCGAACTGCCGCGCCAGCGCTATGCGGCGTTCGAATCAGACGTCCTACTTCACGAGTATCGGTAGCGTGACGCGCTCGACGTCCTTTGTAGGCTTGCCGAACATCTCGAACTCGAACGCCTCTCCGACGCGATTGCCGGCGGGATCTTCGAGCAGCGTCAGGACCGTCAGTGACAGCGGCCCGGAAGGCCAAGGGGCCGACGGCGTGAAGGACCACTGACGTTCGTAGTCAGCGATCGTGATTGTGCCGTCGATCGCCTGTCCGTCGGCGCGGGTCACCCCCACAGCACGCTGCAGCAAACCCTCATCAAGCGCCCAGGGGAATCGGACCACCAGCGGTTCCTGAGTGCCACGGCGCACAGCGCCTATTGTCCAGGCCTTCGGATCGATCGGCTGTTCGACTGGCGCGCCGGCCGTGAACGTGTGTCTGAACTCCTCGGCCAGCGGTTGACCCGCAGCGTCCTTCCACATGGTGGAGACCACGATGGCGTACCGGCGACCGGCGACGAGCGCGCGACCGAGTTCGCGGTTCGGCCGGATGTCGCGTTTGACGCGGCCGGGATCAAAAAACACCGTGCGGCGTGTGTAGTCGGTGTTCCACAGGTCCACGTCCACATCGAGCAACACATCAGGAATATCCACGTTCGCGGCGTCCACAAGCCGCACGTGGCCGACCGCGCTGGTGCCGCTCATGGCGCTGGAGAAGTGCAGGTAAAACCGGAGCGTATTCTCCGGCCATGTCGTGGCCGATGGCGAGATCGAGACGACGCGTGTGGGGGGGCGTGCATCCGCAGCGGGAAGTGTGAATTTCTTGATGAGTGTCGGCGCCTGGCGAGGAACGGGGAGGCGCGTGGCATCCACCTGCACGAGGTAGGTGCGGCCCGGATCGAGCGGATACACGGGAACGAGGTCAACGCCGGTGTCGGTGACGGTGTACGTCGCTGCGACCGCCACAGGTTCGCCGCCGGCGACGCGAAGCGCGATCAGGGCGGACCAGTCGGCCGTCGTGAGTGGTGCGCGGGAGAGTGAGGCGAGTTCGTCGCTGGACCAGCCGGTCACGCGCACAATGCGCCCGCCGGCATCGTCTGTCGCCTCAATCGTGACTGCGAGAGGCGAGCCCGGGCGCTCCCCGGTGGGAGCGCCCCAACACGCGGCCAGCGTGGAGAGGCCGGCCAGAAGCGCACACGCGCGACGCACGCGACCTAAGGCAGCGCCACGGCCGTCAGGCGACGGCCCGCGTCCGTGCGGGTGATGACCATCGTGCGGCCGCCATCCAGCAATGACATCTGCTCGATGTTGACCATCGAGGCGATCGTCTCAAATGGCACGCCGGCCGTGCCACCCACACGTTCGGTGAGCGGGGCCGCTGTGGCGAAGCCATCGGTGCTGATCTTCATCACGCCCCGGCGCGAGTTGGACATCAGGAGGAAGTCCTTGCCGTCCTTGCGATACACGAACAGGTCGAGCGGCTGGTTGCCCGCGCCGAACTCCGCAATCGTGGTCCCAATCACCTTCTCACCGGACTTGAGCGCGTTGACCGGAATCTTCACGAGCGGCGTGCAGGTGTAGCCGGCCAGAATATTGAGTTCGGTGCCGATGCGGTACGGCACAAACGCCATCACCGGCGACCGCGTTTCGAGCGCGCCATGGTTGCCGTGGTAAATCTCGATGCTGGCGCCACGATCGACGCTCGCAAACGGATAGGCCACCGACCACAACTTCGATGCGAACTCTTCGTTCGACAAGCCAGCCACGTACACGCGGCCGTCGAGGAACTGCAGGTCGGTCACCGACTGGGCGCGACCACCACGACCATTCGGACTCACCGCAGCCGGATTCGGCAACGCCACACTGGTGAACGTCACGGTGTCGAGGGCGACGAGGCTGATGTCGCCCGCACCGTCTACGCGTACAAGAGCGGCCTTCGCTTCAGGACCGGTCCCGCGCATGACCGAGAGGAACGAGTTCTTCGACACCGGATGCACGGCGAGGTCTGTGATGGTGACGCCGGCCGCATCCGTGCCGAGCAACGCGCCGATGCGCGCATCGATTTGCTCAACGTCCTTTGTGCCGGCCGCTGCGCTTGACGCCTGGGCGCCGAGGTTCATCGCGACAATGGCGGCAGAGGTGCGATCGGCGGCGAACAACGTGCCATCGGGAGCAAACTCAAGCGGGCCGATGCTCGCAAACGTGGGCCCCGTCATCGCGGGCGCAAACCGCGCGGAGAGGGGAGTGGATGCCGACGCCGCGGCGAGCAGCAGAATGGCGACGAGCTTCACGGTAAGACGCATGGCGTGAGACCTCCAGAACCGGTTGTGATGGAACGGGCGGATTATGCCACACTCCCCGGCATGAAACCCTCCTGGATGTTGCTGTCGGGCATAGCCCTGATCCTGGTCGGCACCGCTCCGGCGGCCCGCTCGCTGACCGCCGATTTGCCCCCTGAAGTGCGCGGTGCGAC
>CAZLJG010000431.1:0-2480 GCA_964559545.1 uncultured Solibacteraceae bacterium
CGACCGGATCCCCCTCGGCGAGCCAGTCCACCACATGCAACGCCGTCACCGCGCCACTCGACTGACTCGCGAGGTCGAGCGCGAAACCGTACGCCTGCTGCGATGCCGGTGAGAAGTCGATCGGACACAGAATACGCGTGAAGATGGGATCGTGCGGCGCCGGCGCCGCGTGTGGGGGCACTGTGAGGACCGGGCACGACGCGCGCTGCAGCACGCGACCCGTGACCGATCCGTGCAGCAAGCGGTCGAATCCGCGCCGGCCATGGGTGCCCATGACGATGAGGTCAGCTTTCGCTGTCAGGGCCAAGTCGAGAATCGCCGGCGAGGCATCGCCTTCCACGATCTGGACGTCCGGCGTGACGTCGGTGAGCGCGTCGAGGTCAAGTGCGCGCCGGACTTCGGTGACGACGGCATCCCTGGATGGCGGATAGAGCATGTGCGTCAGCTCTCCGATCGCTCCAGGCGGCATGGGAATCGCCTCGAAGGTCGGCACCACATGCAGCACCGTCAGGCGCGCCCGATACCACCGCGCAAGTGACAACGCGTAGCCAAGTCCTGGAGCCGCGGCGTCGCTGAGGTCGGTGGGGTAGAGGACGTGGGTGAATCGAACCATGGTGAGCCTCCCGAGTGACGGTTACTGATAGACGATCACCACCGGGCGTGGTGAGAGGTCGAGCACCTGCGCCGGCGTGAATAGATGGCGATCCTGCTGGTAGAAGAGCTTGATGCCGGCGAACGCCAGCGGCTGGCGCATGACGGCGCGATAGCTGGAGAGCTTCAGTGACTGCGTGCCGAATCCGTCCATGACCAGCACCGTGTCCACGAGCGCACTCGACCGGACGCGCGACTTGTCGGGCAACATGTCGAGCCTGAACTGGTGGACGATCAGCACCTTCGGCGGCAGGTGATGTGTGGTGATGAGCCGCTCAAGCGTGTCGAGACTGGTGTTGATGTCGCTCGCATGCAACTGGCCAATCTGCACGCCGGGCACCTGGCAGTCGGTCATCGCGAACTCGGGGTCGAGTGCGAGGTAGACGTCCGGTTCCCTGAGGTACGGTTCGAGCGCTTTTA
This sequence comes from uncultured Solibacteraceae bacterium, assembly GCA_964559545.1. Lineage (GTDB taxonomy): Bacteria > Acidobacteriota > Vicinamibacteria > Vicinamibacterales > SCN-69-37 > SYFT01. Next base: position 1,072 of record CAZLJG010000431.1, read on the forward strand.
CTTCCGCTGCGACCGTTGACCGCCCGACCTGCACGTCGAGAATCAGCTTGTAGCCGCGCGCGCGAGCTTCACGCAGAAGTGCGTCGATGACGTCCTTCGTTTCGCGCCGTCGCCACATCGCATCCGAGCCGGCTGTGCACTGCGCCACGACGGCCACCAGGTGGTAGGCCATCAGGACGGGCACCGGGCTGACCGCGCGATACGCCTTCGCCTGCGCTTCAAATCTCGCGATGCGTGCCTCGCCGGACTGCTCGCCGAGCGCACCCATTCTGGTGCTGCGCGGATTGCCGTACCACGTCAGCAGGATGTGGTCGTCAAGCAGGGCACGTGGGGCGTGACCGGCGGTCGGAGGAGTCGCAGTCAGCGTGACGGCCGCGACCAGCGTGAGCAGGAACGAGGCGAGCCGGACGCGCATCGAGACCTCCATGAGGAATCGATGCATATGGCGTGCCGTGGGACTCTGGGCGGCGTACCACGTTGCACACGTGCGCCCAGTGGATATAGGGGGGTGAACTGCGGCCCGGTGGGCGTTTTTACGGCTTCGCGAGGTAGGATCGGCTCGGAGGAAATTCACATGCGACGAATGGGACTGACAGTAGCGGCGGCGGCATTGGCGGCGGCGATCTGGATGCCGGCAGTGCAGGCCGACCCGGTCAAGGTGACCGGGGAATTGATCGACGTGATGTGCGGGACCACCAAGAAGGCCGGCGACAGCCACAAGGCGTGTGCGGAGAGCTGCGCGAAGCGTGGGGAACCGGTGGCCGTGTTCTCGAAGGACGGGATGTACACCATCACCGGGCCGCTCACCGAGAACAAAAACGCGAAGCTCATCGAGTTCATGGCCAAGCAGGTGACCGTGACCGGTGAGGTGACGAAAGACAAGGACGGCAAGATGACCATCCTTGCGACGGCGATCGTGCCGTCGAAGTAGGAGACGGGCTCAGGCCTTCGTGCGGTAGAACGAGGACTGAATATCCTCGATCAACCGTTTCATCTCGAGGGCGTCGCCCTTGCTGTGTCCGTGACACACGATCGGATTGTGTCCGCCGGTCGTTTCGATGAACACATCCGAGAAGAGGATGTTCGTGTCGATCTTGATCGACGCCACGTGCGAGATGTGGATGGACTTCTCAAGCTTGCCAATCCACTGCGGCGTGAAGTGGGTGACGCTTGAGTCGGTGATCGCCACCTGCGACGGAAACAGCCGGTTGCCGGAGCTCAGTCGGCTCGCCTTGAAGACGTGGGCGCCTGGAATCTTTCGACCTTTAGCCAGAATGAACCACACCAGCAGCACCAGCGCGACCGCACCGCCGGCGGCGATGAGCATCCACAGACTTGTCCCCTCGTTGTCCATCAGACCAGAGCGTAGCCGAAAATTACACCGCTGAAACATGGCTGCGATAAGGTGA